>CAYREJ010000096.1:0-8716 GCA_964423235.1 uncultured Acidobacteriota bacterium
AAAAACTTTGTGTGCTTTGTGTTAACTTTGTGTCCTTTGTGGTTAAAAAATATAAACTATAAATTGAATAAGGAACCCTCAGAGCAATAATTTTGGAGAAAACTGAGCAGCTACAGCAAAGAAAGTTGAGAAATGGATTAAATTTGAATATAATTTATAAAATTATTTATTATTAAATAAAAGGAGGACAAGATAAGAAAGAATAAATTACCTAAGAAAGTTTTAATAGCGGCTGAAGCTGCATATAAAAAGAAAGCAGAGAATATAATTATTTTGGATGTTAAGGAGGCGGCAACATTTACAAATTATTTTTTAATATGCCAAGGGAATTCAGAGCCTCAGATTGAAGCAATAACAGAATCTGTTGAAGAAGAATTATCGGCAAAGAAATATTTTCCTCATCATATAGAAGGGAAAAAAGAATTGCAGTGGGTATTAATGGATTACGATGATTTAATAGTACATGTATTTTTGCCGGAAGTTAGAGCTTATTATGAATTAGAAAAATTATGGGGGAATTCACAAAAATTTAATTATGAAGATTTAATAAGTCGGAGAATTAGTAAATCGGTTGAAATAAATTTGAAAAAATGCTAATATTTGCGACTATTAAATTAAAATTGAGGTTATAAATGACACCAGAAGAAATTTCATATTACAAAAATAAATTATTAAAGAAGAGGCAAGAGATTTTATTAAATTTGCAAAAGCATTTGATAAATAAAGGGATAGAGAAAGAAGAAGGACAAGGGGACCTTGCAGACAAAGCTTTTCAAACTTATCAACAGGAATATTTATATTTCCTGAGTGATTCAGACCGTTTCATATTAGAACTTATTGAAGAAGCATTAGAAAGAATTAATAAAGGGACTTATGGATATTGTGTTGCCTGTTTTGGTAAAATTCAGGAAAAGAGATTAGAAGCAGTTCCTTGGGCAAGGCATTGTATTCATTGTCAGGAATTACAAGATCAAGGTTTATTGTAAATTAAATAAGAAATAATGTATAAAAGAAGTTTATTATTTTTATTAGTAGTAATAATTATTTTAACGATATTCCTTATAGCTTTTTCCAATCTTTCTGAAATTACTGTAAATACTGCTTTTGGTAGATTGAAGAGTTCTGCATTTATTTTAATATTATTTAGCTTTATTCTTGGTGCTTTTAGTATGTTTATTTTACAAGTAATAAGTTCAAAGGAAGGAATTGAGTTGAAAAAAGGGAGAAAAGAAATAAGCTATGCTCATCATTTAAAGGAAGCTAATATATTTTATGCTCATGATCAATATGAAAAGGCGGAAAAAGAATTAAATAGAATTTCTAATATTTATTTTTGGCGGGAAGGAGTGATTTTGAAAATTAAAACTCTTATGAAATTAGAGAAATATTTAGAAGCAAAGGAAACTGCTGAAATTGCTTTAACAAGTTTTTCTAATGATATTGAATTGTTGTATTTGGTTTATGAAATCTATTACAAACTGCGCATTTTAGAGAAAGCAAAGGAAATATTAAGGAGCATAATAACACTTGATCCAAGGGATTCTTATAAGGCATATAAAGAGCTGATGGATTTATATATTGAAGCTAATAATTGGATAGATGCGATAAAAACTTATGAGGATATTATTTATCATTTTCCGGATAAGATTGATGCTAAACAAAAAAATATCTATTATGGGTTATGTTATAAGTTAGCTTTGCAATTCATAGAGGAAGAGCATTATAGAGAAGCTACATATTATGCTAAAGAATTGCAAAATGCTGATGAACAATTTTCTTTATCTTATTATTTGCTGGGGAAAATCTATTTTATTGCAAAGGACGAACGAAATTTCATTAAAATTATTACGAAAGGAATACTAAAGACAAAAAAATATTGTTTAATGAAATTAATGGAGGATTATTATTTATCTGAATATAATCCGGGTGCAGTGATTGAATTTTACAAGAATTTAATATATGAAACTAAAAGGGATGAAATTATAATATTGGCGTTAGGTTTATATTATCAGAGAATAGAGATGATTGATGAAGCAATTAAAATTTATCAAGAATTACATTTAAAATATCCCAATTGGCATGAGTTAGCTTTACTAAAAGCCCAGTTATTTTTAAGAATGAGTGAAGGGGAGAAGGCGTTGCAAAATTTTGAAGAATTCTTTTCTAACAATAATCTGCCAGCATTATTTATATGCTCTAAATGCGGTAATAAAAGTTTTTCCTATGAAGACAAATGCGGGAACTGCGATTGGTGGGATTCAATAAATTTAACAAAACCAGTAGATGAAAAATATTATTTAGAGCCAGCTTTATGGGCAGAATCTATATAGAGCATATATTGATTTTCCTTTATGGAAAAAAAAGAAATCCCTCTTTCAAGAAAGATAAAACTTTTCATAAATAAGAGAAGTCCCTCGCAGCTAATGTTATTTTCCTACGCAGCTGTTATATTAATTGGGGCTGTTCTTCTATATATGCCTTTTTCTTCACAGATAAAGAAAGTAAGCTTCATAGATGCCTTGTTTACAGCTACATCGGCAGTGTGTGTTACTGGATTAACGGTTTTGGATACCGGAAAGGATTTTTCACGAATCGGGCAAATCATAATATTATTGCTAATTCAAGTAGGGGGTCTCGGAATAATGACCCTTAGTAGTTTTTTTCTCTTTGTTTTAGGCAAAAACATCTCAATTAAAAGCAAACGAGCACTAAGAGAAACTTTTGATCAGTTATCTTTATTGGGCTGGAAAATATTGCTGCTCTCTATATTTGTATTTACTTTAATAATAGAAAGCATAGGTACAATCTTTTTATACCGTATATGGGGAAAAGAATATCCTTCTGAAAAAGCATTGTTTTTAAGCATTTTTCATTCTATTTCTGCTTTTTGTAATGCGGGTTTTTCTTTGTTTTCTGATAGTTTTAATAAATACTTTAATAATTTAGGAGTAAATGTAATTATTTGTTCATTGATTGTATTAGGAGGAATAGGCTTTTTCGTTGTTAATGAAATTATATATAAAATCATTAAAAGAAGGTTTAGTTTTAAATTGCTAACACTTCATAGCAAATTAGTAATGAGCACGACGCTACTTCTTATAATTTTAGGTGCAGGATTAATATATTTTTTTGAGCTTTACAATACTTTAGAATTTCTTACTTTGAAGGAGAAGATATTAGTAGCTTTTTTCCAGTCTATAACAGCAAGAACTGCCGGATTTAATACAATAGATATTGGGAAATTATCCGGATGCTCCCTAATAATTTTGATTATCCTGATGTTTATTGGAGGTTCGCCTGGGTCAACAGCAGGCGGCATAAAAACTACTACCGCAGCAATTCTTTATGCTATTGCAAAAAGCAAAATAAAGGGTAGTGATAAGGTATTTATTTTTTCAAGAACAATTCCCAAGGATGTTATAGAGAAAGCAATAACAATATCGGTGGTTTCTTTGCTTTTTATTTCATTTGTTTCATTGTTGATATATTTTAGTGAATATCCTTATATGCCTGTTGAAGCGAGTGGGAGTTTTTATTTGAAGAGCTTATTTGAAAGTGTTTCAGCATTTGGAACGGTAGGATTATCTACTGGGATTACTTCAAAATTAAATGACTTTAGTAAAATATTGATAATAATTTTAATGTATATAGGCAGATTGGGGCCTTTAACTATTGCTATTGCTTTTGGGAGCCGTGAAGTTAAGAGTAGAATTGAATTTGCAGAAGAAAATGTTATGGTAGGATAATGAAAGAATTATACATTACAAAACAAAAATGATATATTAATTTTTTAAGGAGGCAAAGATGGAAGAAGCATTAAATTATATTTTATATTCTTGCAAAGATGGAGTAGCAAAAATTACATTTAACAGACCCCCTTTGAATATTTTAAATATTGAAATGATGAGAGAGATAAATAGCAAGATTGCTGATTTGCAATTTAATACTGAGATAAAATTAATTGTATTTAATGCAGTAGGGAAAGCATTTTCAGCGGGGGTTTCAGTAGAGGATCATACAGAAGATAAAGCTTCACAGATGATAGATGAGTTTCATAGAATATTTAGGTTATTAAATACTATTAATATTCCTACATTGACGGTAGTGCAAGGATATGCTTTTGGGGGCGCTTGCGAACTGGTGGCATTTTGTGATTTAGCTATTGCTGGCGAAAGCTCTAAGTTTGGTCAGCCGGAAATTAAAGTTGGTGTTTTTCCACCTGTTGCGGCTATAACATTTCCTTATATAATGGGAATGAAAAAAACAATGGAGTTATTGTTGAAAGGGGATATCATTTCTGCAAAAGAGGCACTTAATTTAAATTTGATTAACAAAGTTGTTCCGGATGATATGTTAGAAGAAGAGGCTAATAAGATGATTAAAGCTATTACTTCTAATAGTTCAGTAATAATTCAGTTTACCAAGCAAGCCGTTTATAAAACCCGATTGTTAGAATTTAATGAAGCTTTGCGAGTAGCAGAGAATATCTATTTAGTAGATATGATGCAGACAGAAGACGCTAAAGAAGGGATAAATGCTTTTTTGCAGAAAAGGAATCCTCAATGGAAGAATAAATAATTATTTGGCGTGGATCGTAACAGCGGGTGTTTGAGATATTTTAAAAAAGTTATTTAATTT
This sequence comes from uncultured Acidobacteriota bacterium, assembly GCA_964423235.1. Lineage (GTDB taxonomy): Bacteria > Acidobacteriota > HRBIN11 > MFGW01 > MFGW01 > CAYREJ01. Next base: position 4,639 of record CAYREJ010000096.1, read on the forward strand.
ATCTTTAATTATGCTGTAATAACTTTCCCAGTCGGAAGCTTTTAAAGCTTCTACTCCTACCTTTGGCAATCGAATCAATTCTTTTCTTTCAGGAGTTATTTTATATAAATCTTTTACATAATCATAAGAAGAAGAATTAGTTTGAAAGAATATTGTTGTTCGCTCTTGAAATGTTGGAAGTATTGAAGTGATATCAGTTTCAGTTGGATTATAATTTATTACATATTTTAAATTTTGATAAATAAAGAAATCAGATATTTTCTCAGGGATTGAGAAAGGCAATTTTAAATTCTTTCTAAGAAAGAATAACGGATTTGGATAAATGTTATTCAAGAGCAATAATTTTACTTGAGGGAATTTTTGTATAGAATATACAACGGAATAGGCACTTAAATTATCTGCCCAAATGCCGATTTCTGAGATTTTTATCCTATTCTCATTTAAGATGTATTTTATTATAGCTTTTATATCTTCTTTTTCTTTTATGCCGAGATAGGTTTTATCACCATCACTTTCACCCGTTGCTCTTAAATCTATTAATAATACGCTATAACCGAGAGCAAATATTTTTGAACCCAAATTTAGCAAATCTCCTTTATTAGAATTGTATCCTGGTAGCATCAAAATAATCTTATCGCTTTTGTTATTGGGTAATAACCATCCTTTGAGTTCATATCCATCATCTGTTTTTACAGAAATATTTATTGATTCTAATAATAGCATGCTTGGTGTGATACTTACAGGTATCTTCTGCATGTGAATAAAGTCATTAAGATAAAAGTAAAAATATGCTTCTGCCGCTGCTATTATTATAATAATTAAGACTACGATTATTTTTATATAAGAAAATATAATTGATTTTTGTCTTTTATAAGCCATAATTTTACTCATCCCCCTTATTGATATTGGCTTCCTTTGAAATAAGATCTAATTTATTTTTATTATCTTTTAAATTTTCAAGAGGTAATAAAGAAAAGGACAGACGATTATTCTTCAAACTTACAATAATTTCTTTTGCATTATTCCAACTTGTATGATATTTTAGCATTGCTAAAGGGTCTAACAAAATACGCCTTATTACTCGCTCGAGGTTTCTTGCCCCATATTCAAAATTATATCCTTGCGAAGCTATAAAAGATAATGCTTCATCTGTTAGAATTAATTTCTTTTCCTCTTGTTGTAAATTTTCTTGAACTTTCTTTAATTTTAACAAAGTTATTTTTTTAATATCATCATGATTAAGAGGTTTAAAGAAGACAATTTCGTCTATCCTATTAAGGAATTCAGCAGTAAAAACTCTTTTAACTTCTTTAAGCAATTCATTTTTAGATACTTGGATATTGCTTTCTTCAAAGGCATCGTAGCCTAAGCGTGTTCGCGAGAATAATTGAGTTCCGGCATTGGAAGTCATTATGATTGTGCAATTACTAAAATCAGCAGTTTTGCCTCTACCATCAGTGAGGCGACCGGCATCAAAAACTTGAAGGAAAAGATGCAATAATTGAGGATCGGCTTTATCAATTTCATCTAAAAGAATAAGAGAATAGGGATTAATTCTGATTTTATCTACTAATTGATTTTGATCATAATACCCGACATACCCCGGAGAGGTTCCAATGAGACGAGAAGCTGAATATCTTTCCATATATTCTGACATATCAATTCTTATTAATCTTTCTTCTGTTCCAAATAATAATTCAGCTAATGCTTTAGCAACTTCTGTCTTGCCAACTCCTGTCGGTCCTATAAATAAGAAAACTCCTTTTGGTCTATTAGGATTCAATTCCATATTTGCTTTTGCTGTTCTTAAAACTCTTGCTATAACAGATAGAGCTTCATCCTGACCTATTATTCTTCCTCTCATTTTATTTTCTAAATTGATAAATAGTTCTTTTTCGTCAGTAGTTAATTTTCCGAGTTGAATACCGCTTAAATCAGAGACTACTTCTGAAATTAAGTTAACATCTACTTTGGTTTTCTTTTTTAGAGAAAGCAATGCAGCTCTTGCAGCTGCTCTATCCAATACTTCAATAGCTTTATCCGGTAAAAATCTTTCTCTTAAGCATTTTCTTGATAATTCAACGCATTTTTGTATTGCTTCTTCGCTTATTTCTACTTTATGATAATTTTCTACTTTCTTTGAACGGCTAATTAAAACTTTTACTGTATCTTCAATAGAAAGCTCTTCTAATTTTAAAGCTTGGAAGCATCTTAGTATAGAAGTATCCTTTTCAAAAGTATTACGATATTCATCATAATTAGTAGTGCCTATGCATTGAATGTCTCCTTGAATAATCCAGCCTCTTAATATAGAAGCTATGTCTGATGCACTCCCTTTCGCCGTAGAAGAAAAAATATTATGTATATCGTCTATAAACAATATGCCATCTTTTTGTTTAATGGATTGAAGAATATTTATAATTCTCTCTTCTAACTGACCCCTATATTTAGCTCCCGCTAATAATTGACCTAAATTTAATGCAAATAATCTTTTATTTTTTAAAACTGCCGGCAAATCTTCTGAAATAAGCATAACTGCAAAAGCTTCTACTAAAGCAGTTTTTCCTACACCAGCATCTCCAATGATCAATAAACTGTTTTTATGACTACAAGAAATTACTTCAATCATATCCTTTAATTCTTTATCTCTACCTATTATCTCATGATAAAATCCTAACTCCGCTTGAGCATTCATATCAATTACTATTTTCTCAAATTCAGCAGCTTCCCCTGAAATGTCTTTTTTCTCAGCCGCCTTCGCTGTTCTTAACCTTTCTTCTGCTTTAGCTTTCTTTTTTTTCAAAGCTTCTGAAGATTGCAAAGATAAAGATTTATCATATAAACTAATAGCTTGCTGATACATATTCTGTCTGGAATATAAATCTCCTAACATTTCATACCCTTTTGGATTATCCGGGTTCTTTACTATCAGTTTTCTTATAATATTTTTGGCTTTTTCTATCTGATTCATTTTAGAATATACTACGCTTAAATTATAATAAAGCTGAGGCATTTTATCTTTTATCTTCATCGCTTCTTCAAAAGATTCAGCTGATTTCTCATAGTGTCCTCTTTTATAATATGAACTTCCTAAATAACAATATGCTGCATAAAGAGAACTTTTGTAAGCAGCTTGATTGGGATTCTTTTCCATTAAGCATCTGTAAATATCAATGGCAAAATTATATGAATGCCCCCTCATTAAAAATTCACTGACTTCTTCCATCCATTCTGCATTATCTATCCTTAATTTCTCTCCTGTTGCTATCTTCTCATATATTAATTCTGAATTTATAAAATTGTTGTATAACAATAAAGAAACTTCTTTTTCATCATATAGGATCAACGGAGATAATGTTATATTTTTCTGCCTTTCCTTATAAAAAATTAATATTTCCTTTATATTGAAATCGTTATTTTGCTTGTTGATAAAATTCCTCTCTCGCAAATTTATAAAAATTGAATAATCCCAATCTAAAATAATTCCTAAAGAATACTTTAATTGCTGTATCTCTTTTATTATTTCGGATAAAATGAAATCATCACAATATAAAATTTGAGGCTCAAAATAAGCTTTAAGCTTTGTTAATTCAATTTTTGCTTTTTCTAAATCATTTCCTTCAAATAAGAAATCAATACTGCTAAGACGAACTAATGGTAATATATTTTGAATAATATTTATTGAGTTTTTGCTGTCCAATCCTGATAGATTTTTTTCTATGCTTTCAGCTACTTCACTACTTAAAATAAAATCATTAACTAGTGAACTTAATATAAGAAGTGCATTAAATTTAAGCATTTTTGAATAAAAATTGAGATATGCTTCTAATAGAATTTTTTTATCTTTGCAATTTTCTATTTCTTTAGGATTAATATTTAATACTTCTTTTATTTTTATATTCATTCTTTATTCTCATAAAAGAATATCATCTTATCAGGATAAAATCAAGTGAAAGGGAAGTTTATAGAGTTTATAGAGTTGAGAGTTCCACAGATATCACCATGCTATTTGTAGTTTTTATTTTTTTACCACAAAGGACACAAAGTTATCACAAAGCACACAAAGTTTTTTCTATAA
>CAYREJ010000097.1:0-8713 GCA_964423235.1 uncultured Acidobacteriota bacterium
TTTGCCCATCCAGAAGAAGATAAAGGACTTTTTAAATCTTTTTCTTCAAGAGCTGCAGCTAAGTATATCTCAATTATTAAGCCTGATGCCCTTGAATATTTTTCAGATGCATGGAAAAATAAATTAAGTAGCACAAATACATATAAGGATTCACTTGATAAGATAGCAATGCTTGAAAACTCAGACCCTAAATCGATTGATGAGATTGGAAATAAATCAAGAGATAGGAAAACAAGGGCAACCTATATTAAATTAAGTGATTTTACACTGTCCGCATTAAAACTTGCTCTTCACGACCCCGAGGTGAGAGTAAAACTTTACGAAAAGTCTGAAATGTTTCATAGCCAGATCACCAGAATAGTCATTAATGGAACTACTTTTTTGAAAGATATAAGCCTAAATCTTAATCCTGAGCTTAATACATTTATAGGTGGTAGAGGTGTCGGAAAATCAGCAATCATAGAATCAATAAGATATTGTCTTGACCTTCCTGTATACGCTGAGAACTCACAAAAGATTGATTTTGTTTCGGCAGTGGTAGGGAGCGGAGGTGAGATTTATATAGATATTGATAAATATTATGGGCATAAGAAAAGTTCATATAGAATCAAAAGAATAATCGGTAAAGAACCAGAAGTCTACGACGAAACTAGTGAAAAATTATATTTGAACCCTACAGAAATATTTGAAAAAGAAAAAAGTCCAATAATTATCGGGCAAAAAGAACTTTATGTCATATCTCAGGATGAAAAATTCCTTTTACAACTTATCGACCAATTTATTGGCGATAAAATAAGAGCAAAGCAAAAAGAGTTTGATGAATCGAAACTTAAACTAAACGAAAACGCCAGGAAGATTTTAGAGTTAGAGCAAAAACTAACCAAAAAAGATGAATACGAACAGCAACTCAAATCAATAGAGTCCAAAATTAAAGATTATGAAAAACTTGGAGTTGTTAAAAAGCTGGAAAGATATACACAAATTCTGGAAGATGACGAAAAAATTACTTCCGCTGATAAAAAAATCCAGGAATTAATTCAGCATTTTGAAAATGTTCTAAACCAATCAAGTCAAGACTTATCAGAAATAATTTCATCATTAAAGAGAGGGAAAAGTGAAAAGAAATATATCCTTGAAAAATTAGCAAAGGAATTTGAAGGCATAAAGAACTTAATAGAACAGGTTCAACTTGTAGCAGAATTGAATAGTACTTACAATACAAAAATCAAACAAATAATTGAAAATTGGAATATTGAGAAAGAAAAATCTGAAAAGGAAATAGAAGATGTGAAAAGAAAATTAGGTGAGGAAAAACTTCAACCAGAAAAACTTGAGGAACTTACAAAGCAAAAGGCTCGGATAGAATCACTGCTAAAAGAATTCGAAAAATATGAAGGACAACTTGAAAGTGCAAGAAACGAAAGGAATGATCTTAAAGAAAAAACTAAGGGTATCAGGCACGAGCTATTCAAAATAAGAGAAAATGAAATCCGAGAAATTAATCAGAAACTGAAGGAGAAAGTTAAAATAAATGTAGTTTACGAAGGAGAAAAGAAAGGGTTTAAGAAATACATATCCAACCTTTTGCAGGGTTCAGGATTACATAAAGATGCTATTGATTCTCTTGTAGAGGCTGAAGGACTTGCCATTGATGGAATCTTGATCAGCGAGTTCATAGCTTCAGGAAAAGATAAGATTATGGAGAAATTCAATATCACTGAAAAAATGGCTGAGAGATTAATTGAATATCTTAAAGACAAAAATAGACTATTTGAAATTGAAATATTATTCCCTGAAGACTTGATAGAGATTGAATTAGATGTTGATGGAAAATTAATTCCTTTGCATAAACTCTCTCCAGGACAGAAGGCAACTGCCTTGCTTCTTTTGATGTTCACAATGGAAGATAGAATTCTCATCCTTGACCAACCCGAAGAAGACCTTGATAATCGTTTTATTTACGAAGATGTTGTTCATATACTAAGAGGACTTAAAGGTGGAAGACAGATTATCACCGCCACGCATAACGCTAATATTCCAGTAATTGGTGATTCAGAATTAATTGTTGTTTTAGACAAACAGGAAGAGCAGTGTAAATTGATTGACAAAGGTTCAATTGATAAACAGAGCACTAAGGAGTATGTAAAAAGAATTATGGAAGGTGGAGAAGAGGCATTTATTAGAAGAGCAGAAAAATATGGAGGAATACTATGAATGAACTTGAACTTAAAGAAAGAATCTTAAAAGGGGAGGATTTACATACTGAATTCAAAGAATCTTTCTTTGATAATGAAGATATCGCTAAATCTATTGTTTGCTTTGCTAATACTGATGGAGGACAGCTCGTAGTAGGAGTTAATAACAATGGTGAAATTGTTGGAGTAGAGAATATTGATGAACTTCTAAGAAGAATTGACGATGTTGCTTATAATAGGTGTGAGCCACCTGTTACTATTGTTCAAGAAACACTTTCTATTGAGAATAGAACTGTTCTTATCATAAATGTTCCCAAAGGAGGCCAGCGCCCTTATAGAACTGCTAGTGGCCGCCACTATATTAGAAGTGCTAATAGGTGCAGACAGGCATCACGGGAAGAACTTCTAAGGTTATTTCAGGCAACTGAAAGCATTTATTATGATGAAATTGAAATAGCGAGAGCATCTATCAAAGATATTGATATGGATTATGCTAAAAAATTTTTAGAAAAGTATTATGATTTTAAAGTAGAGGATAAAGATTTAATTCACCTTTTAATAAATATAAAGGCGCTTTCTAAGAATGAAAGACCTACACTTTCAGGAATTTTATTCTTCGGTGAAAATCCACAATTTTATGTTCCTACTTCAAGCATAATTGCTGCTTATATAGATGGAAACGACCTTTCTATTCCACCATCTGACAGAAAAGAATTTGAGGGAAAAGTTCCGCAAGTTATTGAAAATTGTATGCGATTTCTAAAGGTATATGTAAAAGAAAAACATATTATAAGAGGGATTGAAGCTGAAAGTTATCCTGAAATTGAAGATTTCGCACTAAGAGAAGCCCTTGTTAATGCGGTATCTCATAGGGATTATACCATAAGTGCACCTGTAAGAATATTTATATTCAATGATAGAATAGAATTTCACACACCGGGCAAACTTCCAAATAGCGTAACCATTGAAAATATAAAAATAGGTGCTGCTCATGTGTTAAGGAATCCAACAATTTATATAATACTCAACAAAATGGGATTGGTCACTCATACAGGAACGGGAATAAAAAGAATAATAGAATCTGTAAAGAAAACTGTTGGTAAAGATGTGAAACTTGAGGTTATAGACAGTGAATTTATTTTGACTATACCCAAAAAGGTTAATTAAGGAAATCAAGATAATGACACCTAAAAGTGATAAATATTCAGAATCAGCACTTTTGGAAAAGCCAGCAATTGAACTGTTCAATCAGCTTGGCTGGTCTGTCCAGAACTGTTTTCATGAGTTTGATTCAGCCCGTGAGATAGAGGCTACGCCTATCTCACAGGGTAAAAATGGCTTAAGTTTTCTTGGTCGGGAGACAAAAGGAGATGTGGTTTTGATTTCAAAATTGAAGCCTATATTGCAGAGGATTAATTCTGACCCCGCATCAAAGTACGGGGCAGGCTTGCCTGAAGTTGCTCTTGATGAGGCTATAAAAGTCCTAACGCAAGACCGTAGTGTAATGGGTATGGTTTCAGCGAACAGGGAAGTTTACGACCTCTTGAAAAACGGCGCTCTTGTCTCTTTTATGAATGAAAAGAAGGAGCATATAAGAGAGCGAGTTAGATTTATTGACTGGAACAATATAAATAACAATGATTTCTTTCTTGCCTCTCAGTTCTGGGTCTCCGGTGATATGTATACCCGCAGAGCTGACCTTATGGGATTTATTAATGGCATTCCACTTATTTTTATTGAATTAAAAGCCAGCCATCGCAATCTTAAAAAAGCATATGACGAGAATTTAAGAGATTACAAATCAACTATCCCACAGATCTTCTGGTTCAATGGGTTAATTATTCTTTCAAATGGTAGCAAAAGCCGGGATAAAGTGTGCTTTGAGATTCCCTTGTGCTCTTTGTGGTTTCTAATTTTTTTTGCCATTGCATTGGTTTTTAGAATTTGGAAAATACTGAATAATTATAAAAAAACCTCATAATGTCTTTATGGCTTTAATGCTTTTGAAAATTTGAATAAATAGATTAATCCCAATTTTTTAATTCTTCTTCTAATTTCTTAGACCATTTGTCGGTTTTTCTTGAATGAGAATAAGTCTCCTCAGATGGAGGAATTTTACTCTTCTTAAGAAAGAAAATAATAATAATTATGCCGCATAAAAGAGCTATAAAAGGGAAAGTATAAACTGAATATTTTTTAAAAGGAGATTGTGGAACCGCTAATATTCTTTCACCATATTTATTTACATAGTATTTAAGGATTTCATCTTTTGTTTTCCCTTCTTTGAGGAATTGTGCTATTTCAGTTTTCATTTGTTCGGAAATTTCAGAAGGATGAACATCAATTGTTGAAGTCCAACAACAAGGAGCTATTAGCATTTTTTCAATTTCTTTTTGCTCTTTTAATGTAGTTTTTGCAATCAGCAGCAATGATAAAGAAAATATTTGAAAAAATGTAAGATAAATGATTATTTTATTTTTCATAAAAATCTCAAATGATAATTTATAATAAAATGGATATAATTTCAATAATCTTAATTGAGTTCATAGAGTTTGTAGAGTTGAGAGTTAAGAGTTCCTCAATCTCATATCCCATAATCCATAATCCTTATCTATAAACTCTAATTAAACTTTTTTTGTTTAGATAAAGAAAGATATAATAATTTATATGAGTATAATGAATAAAAAAGAGAAGAGCGAATTTATTAAAAGAGCAGCTAAAGAAATTGGATTTGATTTAATCGGAATAACTAAAGTAAAAGAACTACCTCATTCCAAATATATTATGGAATGGATTAAAAAGGGCTATCAGGCAGATATGTTATGGATGGAGCGAAGCATAGAGAAAAGGATTGATATTAGAAAGATTTATCCGGAAGCCCAATCAATAATAGTAGTTGGGGAAAATTATTATAAATTCAAAGGGAATAATTATTATGGTTGTATAGCGAGATATGCATCGCATAAGGATTATCATAATCGGATTAAAAAGAAATTAAAGTATTTAGCAAAGAGAGTAAAAGGAATAGATGAAAAATTCGATTGCAGAATATATGTGGATACAGGAGCGGTTATGGAAAAATTATGGGCTGTTGAAGCTGGGTTAGGGTGGATGGGCAAGCATTCTAATATAATAAGTAGAGAAATAGGTTCTTGGTTTTCGATAGGGCTATTAATAACTAATAGTGAATTGGAATATGATAATAAAGCCGAGGATCATTGTGGGAGATGTATGAAATGTATAGAAGCCTGTCCTACATCAGCTATTGTGGAGCCGTATGTTGTAGATGCGAGAAAGTGTATTTCTTATCTAACGATTGAAAATAGGAGTGAAATACCGAAGGAATTTATTCCGAAGTTAAAAGGGAATATTTTTGGTTGCGATTTATGTCAAGAAGTGTGTCCTTGGAATAAATTTGCGAAAGTATCTAATCTTGAGCTTGGGATACCAATTGTATATAATAGAAAGGATATTGAATTATTACTTGAAATGAAAAAAGAAGACTTTAATGAAAAGTATAAAGGGTATCCAATAAAAAGAGCTAAATATGAAGGATTTATAAGGAACCTTAAAGCAATTTACTGTTGAAAAGGATAAAATGGATATAAACAAATTAAATGAGTTAAGAAGAAAAATTGAAGAAATAGAAAAAGGGGAGAATAAAGAGCAGGTGGAACTATTTGAATTAGGGATGAGGGAACAGAACTCTTTTAAGGAGCAATTAGAGCTATATAGGCACAGGAAAATGATGATTAAAGAGGAAGCTACTTTATTAAAATCCGGGGGCGGGAATGTTGTTTCAAATATATTGGGGGATGAAATCAAGAATGAGTATGGAAGCTGTTTCTGCAAGAAAAAAGTATATATTAATAAACTCGGCAATATATCAATTCCTTCCTATGATTATTACCTAAAGGGATTAAATAGATTAATCAATTCAGAAAGCATTAATTTATCAAAAAGCATCTTCTTGGATATTGAAACCACGAATATTGAAAGCGGTGCAGCTAATGCTGCTTATTTAATTGGAATAGGCTTCTTTGATGCTTGTTGTTTTATTGTTCATCAATATTTTATGCGAGATTTTGATGAAGAAGCAGCGATTCTTTCTGTTGTTAATAATCAAATAGCTGATTTTAATGCTTTATTCAGTTTCAATGGGAAGAGATTTGATATAAATGTATTAGAAAATAGATACAAAATAAATCGTATTCCTTTTTATTTAAAAGAAATGCAACATATTGATATGCTTGATATTTTTAGGAAGATCTATGGGAATAAAAGTGGTAGAAAATTAAATTTAATCTCTTTAGAAGAGTATTTTCTTGATTTAAGAAGAATCATTCAGATACCTTCTAATTTAATTCCGGAGGTATATTATCAATACTTAAGAAGCGGAAATTCTGATTTGATAGAGTATGTTTTTGAGCATAATGCACAGGACATATCTTCTTTAGCAGGATTGACTTTATTTGTGGATTCTTGCTTAGAAAATCCGGGAAAAAATGATAAAATTGCGGGTCAACTTTATTATTTGCTTGGCAAAATTAATTTGAAAGAAAAAAAGGAAGAGGAAGCAAAAGATTATTTTTTGAAAGCATTAAATTACAGAATGGAGCCGAGGATTTTTATTAAGAATTGTGCGGAATTATGTCGCCTATATATAAATGAAGGGAATTATAAAGAAGCAACTGATATTTGGATAGATCTCTTTTTTAATAAAAAGCGAGTTCTTACAGCCTCTGAGTTAAAGAAAATAGCTATTCATTTTGAAAGGTATGATAAAGATTTAGTAAAAGCTTTTTATTTTGCTATGGAAGGGAAGAATGAAATTTTTGGGAAAAGTAATGAATATAATAAAATCAAGGTTGATTTTGAAAAAAGGATTTTTAGATTGATAAAGAAAATATTAAAAGAAGGAGATGATATAGTATAAGAATATGAATTTTGAAAGAATAAAAGAATTGTCTATTAAGACGGAAAGTAAAATTTTACTATTTGTTTTGGATGGATTAGGGGATTTGCCTTATAAAGGGAAGACTCCATTAGAAGTAGCGAGCAAGCCGAATTTAGATAGAATGGCTTATGAAGGCGTATGTGGGTTAGCAGAGATAGTTGATCATGGAATTTCACCCGGCAGTGGACCCGGGCACCTTGCTCTTTTTGGATATGAACCGACAGAATATGAGATTGGCAGAGGGGTTCTTTCAGCTTTAGGAATTGATTTTGACCTTAGACCTTCAGATATAGCTGCAAGAGGTAATTTCGCAACTGTTGATAGAGAAGGGAAAATTATTGATAGAAGAGCCGGAAGGATTTCTACTGAAAAATGTGCTGAATTATGTAGTATTATTCAGAAGGAGATAGAGCATATTGATAACAATGAGATAATTATAAGACCGGAGAAAGATTATAGGTTTGTTTTGATTATAAGAGGGATGGGACTAAATCCTGCAGTATCAGATACTGATCCTCTGTTGTTAGACAAAGAACCCCTTGAAGCAATGGCATTAAATAATGAAGCAGAAAAAACTGCTTCAATTGTTAATGAGTTTATTCAGCGTGCAAAGAAAATAATAGAAAATGAACCAAAAGCTAATGCAATACTACTGCGTGGCTTTGCAGTGAAACCAAATATACCAGCCTTTTCGGAAATTTATAAATTAACGCCTCTTGCCATTGCTACTTATCCTATGTATAGAGGGATAGCTAAATTAGTAGGAATGGATGTAGCGAAAATCAAAGATGATATTGAAGAAGAATTTCGTGCTCTCAAGGAAAATTATAATAAATATGATTTTATTTATTTTCATCTAAAGAGAACAGATAGCTACGGGGAAGATGGTAATTTTGAAGCCAAAGTTAAGGAAATTGAAAGATTTGATCAGTTATTAGGTGAAGTAATTGAATTAAAGCCTGATGTAATAGTTGTTACTGCTGATCATTCTACTCCTTGTATATTAAAAGCACATAGCTGGCATCCTGTTCCATTTATTCTTTGGTCTAAGTATGAATTACCTGATAGGCTAAGCGCCTTTACAGAACAAGAGTGTAAGAAGGGTAGTTTAGGAAGATTTCCAATGAAGAAGGCGATGAACTTAATGATGGCGAATGCATTAAAATATAAGAAATATGGAGCATAAAATAAGAAGATGATGAATTGCTGAATAGACAAAACTGCCAAGAACATTATTGTTCTTGGCAGATAATAGTTTTTTTAACCGATGAAAGCATAATTTTGCCTTTGTTATTTTTTTATATTTTTATTACGAGTTAGCGAGTTTAACGAGCTGCTCTTAAAGATTCAAAGAGCGAAGGAAAAAGAAGTTAAGAAGATAAGAAATTAAGAAATTAAGGAAATAAAATGATTTGTGCGAGCTTTGCGTGAAATAATTATTTGAATACTCACGCAAAGAGCGCAAAGAGCGCAAAGAATAAATATCAAGAATGGTTTTGATACTTCCCAGAAAATAATCTTTGCGTGCTTTGCGAGCTTTGCGTGAAATAATTATTTGAAT
>CAYREJ010000098.1:0-8618 GCA_964423235.1 uncultured Acidobacteriota bacterium
GAGTATTCAAATAATTATTTCACGCAAAGCTCGCAAAGCACGCAAAGATTATTTTTTGGCAAGTATCACAATCATTCTTGCTATTTATTCTTTGCGCTCTTTGCGTTCTTTGCGTGAGTATTCAAATAATTATTTCACGCAAAGCTCGCAAAGCACGCAAAGATTATCTTCTTTCCTTAACTTCTTAGCTTCTTAACCTCCTTTTCCTTCGCTCTTTGCGTTTTTAAGAGTAGCTCATTAAATTCGCTAACTCCTAATAAATAAATAAAAAATTAGCAAGGGAAAAATAATCATAGTTAAAAGGCAAAATTATGCTTTAGCCGGAGAAAACTAACCATTTACCAAAAAATCTATTGACAATAATTCTTAGGTTATGATATTATAGTTTATGATCTTGGAAAAACTAAACTATTACAATTACATAAAAGTAGCATTATTGATATGCACTCTAATAATTTGCATTAATGGATGCGCTGGATTTGTAGAGAAGGTTACTTGAACACAACACATTCATCAGGTGCAACAAACGGGAAAAGCCGCTGAAGCTACAGTACTAGAAATATGGGATACAAGAATTAGAGTAAATTTTCAGCCAGTAGTTGGATTTTTCTTGGAACTAAAACCGGAGAGAGGAAATGTCTATTTAGCAACAATGCAATGCATAATCTCAATAGTGGATATTCCTCGCATTCAAGCAGGCATGGTGCTTCCTGCAAGATATGATGAGAATGACCCCAGCAAAGTAGCTCTACTGTTATGCAGATAAAAGTGCTAAATTTTAGAATAACAATATTGTAATTTATATCTCCAGATGATAAAAGCTTAACTCCTTAATTAACTACAAGTCTTATGCTAATCCTTTGTAAATCTTGTTATTTAATAATATGAAACCAAAAGACTTCATAGCTTTTCATAAGATTTCTCTTCCTATATTCCATTAACCAATTAAATCATTAAATCAATGCGCTTTTAGATATACAGCTCCAACCGTTCACATTTTAACTACGGGAAATGAAATAATTCCTCCTGAAAACGCACCATCTAAATACCAAATTAGAGATGCAAATTTATGGAGTTTAACTGCTTTGTTAAAAGCATTAAACATAACGCCGAAATTACATTAAGATTTAAGGATGTTAGAGAAGAAATTTATAAATTTTTGCCTGAATAGATTCATTGCCAGACATAATAATATTAACGGGCGGAGTTTCTGTAGGAAAATGCGATTATGTTAAAAAAGAATTAGATGATTTTGGTGTAAAAGAATTATTTTGGAAAGTATCGCAAAAACCTGGTAAACCATTTCATGCTGGCATTAAGAATAATACTTTATTTTTTGGTGATTATCCGGTAATCCAGCTGCTACTAAGTTTGACAGGATCTTCTGCTTTTATAAAATTCTACTTAAGTAGAAGCGATCCTTGATGCTATGAATTGCCGAATTGCTATAAGGTCCTCTTCACTTATATCTGTAAACCGTAATCCATAACCATATAAATTCTTATAGCTCTCTTTATCTACTCGCAAAATTTCTGCTTTGGCATTTATTTCATTTCTGGTCCCTGGTAAAAAGAATCTTAAACTTACTGTCATCTTTGACTCTAATAAATTTTCCATCACTAAAAACATTCCTCCTTCACTTAAATTCTCAGTTGTCCCAAAAAAACTCCTGCTTCCACTTTTTCCTTTTACATCAATCCGAACTAATATGCGAACTTGCTTCCTATGCGGTATCTTCAAAATCTCAGCTACTTTTCTTATTATCGTATTCTGATCTATTGGCTTAATTAAAAAATCATCGCATCCTGCCTTCATACATTTTTCAATCTCCTCAGCGTTCGAATATACAGTAATTATTATTACGGGAATATCCCTTGTCTTCGGATCACTCTTTATTTTTGCGCATACTTCATCCCCTCTCATATCCGGCATCATTAAATCTAATATTACTATGTCCGGCTTTACTTCTTCAACTAATTTCAAAGCTTGCATACCTGAAGTAGCTGTTATCACTTTTGAACCTACCCTTTTAAAAATTGTCTCACTTAAAAATAAAAATAATTTAGAATCATCTACTACCAATATGCATTTTGAACCACTATCTTTCATAATCCAATTTTATTTTATATTATTATCAATGTCAATAATTTAAGATTTATCTGGTTAGTCTTCTCCAAAATTATTGCTTTGGGACTACCTTATTCTATTTATAACTTATATTTTTTAACCACTAAGGACACAGAGTAATCACAAAGCACACAAAGTTTTTTCTATAAAATATATCTCTCTCTGTGATCTTTGTGTCTTCTTTGTGATCTTTGTGGTTTCTAATTTTTTCGCTATTGGCTTTTAGGAGTTCACATAGATTGCAGAGTAAATTTTTTCTCTGTGTCTATGTGATGATTCACCCAATTCCCAACTCCCAATTCCCAATGCCCAATGCCCAACCCCTAATTCCCAATTCCCAACTATCTTTTATTGACTTTTTTTATAGAATAATATTTAATACCATTATGATAATCACAAGAGAATCTGATTACGCCATAAGATGCATTCTTTATATGGCGAAAGATCCTGATAAAATTTATACTATCACAGAATTATCTATGATCAGAAAAGTTCCAAAAAGTTTTTTAGCGAAAATATTTCAAAAGCTTACTAAAAAAGAAATAGTTAAATCAGTAAGAGGAATAAAAGGAGGATTCAGATTAGCAAAGGATCCCACCTACATCAATTTATTTGATGTTATAATAGCAATAGAGAAGAATGTATCATTGAACAAATGCCTAATAGATAAAAATTTTTGTGAGCTAATAGATGGATGCCTTTTACATTTAATATGGAAGGATTTTAGTGAAGAATTAATAAATAACTTAAAGAAAACAAATTTTGCATTGTTGATTAACAAAGAGAAAAAAATGTAAGCGAGTTTATATTCACCAGTCACCTCCAATCATTGAGCTATTTTCTTTTTTAATATAAAATATAACTGAAAAAGAAAATGGAATTTAAGATTTGTAAAAAATGTGAAAGAGTAGAATTATATTCTGCTTTTTGCAGCAAGTGCAATAATTCACTAACCATTGTTGAAGAAAATTATTTCATTGGAAAGATCTTCGGTAAATACATCCTGAAGTCAGCAATTTCTTCAGGCGGGATGGGAATAATTTATAAAGCCTCTCATATTACTTTAAATAAAATAGCCGCAGTTAAGATTTTAATTCCGGAAATAGCTAATCCTGAATTCCTAAAAAGATTTGAAAGAGAAGCTCAAGTATTAGCAGAATTAAAACATCCTAACATAGTAGAAATATATGATTTTGATCTATCAAGCTATGAATTACCTTTTTTTGTTATGGAATTTTTGGAAGGCTCCAATTTAAGAGAAGAAATTAAAAAATTTCCTATGGGAATACCATATGATTTATTTTGTAAATATATTCATCAAATTTGCTCTGCTTTAAATTATGCTCATTCAAAAGGGATTGTTCATAGGGACTTAAAACCGGAAAATATTTTTATTCAAAAAATAGCAGAAGAAGAAATTATTAAGGTATTAGATTTTGGCATAGCTAAAATCCTTGTTGATACCGAAGTCTCAAATCAATTAACACTAACAGGGAGTATAATCGGCACCCCTTATTATATTGCTCCTGAACAAATTGCTGGAAAAAACATAGGTCCTCATACAGATCAATATTCCTTGGCTTTAATTGTTGCTGAAATGCTTACTGGAAAGCCTGTCAGAGAAGGAAAATCCTTTAGCGAAATTATAACAAAAGAAATGCATGAATCTGTAAAAATTGAAAATATATTGATGCAAAAATTGCCTAAAAACATCGCTTCTGCTATCAACAGAGCTACACAACCGGATACTAATTTAAGATTTAATAAGATATATGAATTTGAAAAAGAATTAGTTTCTGCCAAAACATCTTCAGAATACACTACAATTGATATAAAAATCCCTATTAGCAAAAAGAGGAATTTAAAAATAATAGCGATTTTTTCTATTCTTTCATTCCTAATATCATTGATATTATTTATAAATTATTCTTCTAAAAGAATTAGACCTATTAATATTCAGCAATTCTCTCTTCCTTCAGATGCAGATTCTTTGCTGGGTTATACTAATGAATATCTTATCGTAAAAGGATTAGAAACACTTTATGCTTTAGATGTACACAATTTAAAAAGCCAACCCATTAAATTATATTTTAAGAAAGATGAGACCTTTCTATCTTTTCTATCTGATTCAAGCATCTTATTTCTGAATAATAATTCTTTATGGAAAAGATATTATTATTTTGAAGAAAAATTATTTTCTCAAGATAAATTAATTTTAAAAGAGCTTCCTAAATTTAATGAAATAGGATTCTCTATCTCCGGAGATTCCTTTTTTATAGAGAATGATGCAAATATTGAAGCCTATACAATAAAGGAAGAAGTTGCAACTAACATATTTGAATTCAAAAAAAATGGATCAAAACCTCTTCAAATAGCAATTTCTGATAAATACATAGTCTTGGTCTTCAAGGATAATCTGAAAGTTTTTGACTTATCACAAAACAAAAATATATTAAATGAATCAATCCCGATAGGCACTGCTTCAGTAATACTGTCCGATTTAGCAAATATGCTATTTATCGGAGGATGGTATGATGAAGTTATTATTTTTGATCTGAAATCTAAACAAAAGAAAACAATTGCTTCTCCCGGAAAAACCTTCTCCATCCAATACCTACCTGATAATCCTACTCTCCTAATTTCTAAATTAGAAAAATTCATTATATGGGATTTAAATAATGATAAAGAAATTCTGAAAATAGAAAAAAAGGGCTCCTTATTCAGAAATGCTACATTAGGGTTAAATGGAATATATGTATATGATGAATCAAAAAAGCATCTCTTTCTAATCCCTTATAGATCTTTTAAAGAAAAAAAGATTCTTGAAATTTCTGAATTGCCTATTTGGGCTTTATCATTTAATAAATTTTATAATAAAATATTTTGTGGTGGGGAAGACGGAATTATTTATGAAATTAACATTCAAGATAATAAAATAATTCCTTATAAGCTCCATACTCAAGGCATTACAAGCATTATTTCTGAAAAAGATTATCTTGTTAGTTCTTCTGATGATAAAACAATTGCTGTATGGAAATTGCCAGAAATGAAACTCCTTTATAGAAGCCAAAGCCATAATTATTTAATAAATTCATTGTATCTCCCACCAACAAATGGAATAATATGGTCCTCTTCTTCTGACGGGTCCATTAAAAAATTAAATTTACCTTCCCTTCAAGAAATTGAAGTAATTAAAATAGGAGATTATTCTTTTCATTCTTTTTGGGTAAATAAAGAAGAAAATTTCTTAATTGCCGGAACTTGGAACAACCGTTTTATATTTATAAAAAAGATAAAAGGAAAATGGCAAGTAGAAAAAGAAATCCCAGTTAATTCAAAAGGTATTTATTCCAATGCTTATTTACCTAATATAAATATAATTGTTTTTATTGGCATCCAACCGAGTTCAATTTTTATTTATGATCTAAAATATAATAATTTTATGGTAGTTAAATATATTGATTTAAATTTATCCTGGATTCAAAAAATTTCTTCTACCGAAGCTATAGGTTCCGCAGATAATTCTTTAATTTACTTTAAGTT
Source organism: uncultured Acidobacteriota bacterium (assembly GCA_964423235.1). Lineage (GTDB taxonomy): Bacteria > Acidobacteriota > HRBIN11 > MFGW01 > MFGW01 > CAYREJ01. Next base: position 5,671 of record CAYREJ010000098.1, read on the forward strand.
TGAAAGAAAAGGGAAAAAAATTATTTGCAATATAAAGATTAGTATAAACTCAAATTTAAAAATTCCTGATACCTCTGAATATCTTCAAAAAGAATCTTTATTTTTAAACGCGAATTCTAATGGAGAAATTATTTTTTCATCATTCGAAGATTTATTTAAAGGAAAAACTTTTACTCTGGAAATTAACAGCTCAAAATAATAAGGGTGAATCAGCAATTGTTTCTCATCTATAATTTGGTCAGTTTTCTCCAAATTCTAAAAGCAAATCCAATGACAAAAAAATTAGAAGCCACAAAGGTCACATCTATGAGAACAAATGTCAAGTGCTAAAGATAAATTCACCACAGAGACACAGAGGACAGAAAGAAAAAATTAACTCTGTGGCCTCTGTGCCTCTGTGGTGAAATATAAAAACAAAGAAGGCACAAAGATCTCAAAGAAAGATAAATTTTATAGGAAAAACTTTGTGTGCTTTGTGGTTAAAAAATATAAGCAATAAATTGAATAAGGGATTCTCAAAGCATAATTATTTTTTGGATAAAATCTTTATAAATTCAATTAATACTTTTCTCACCTCCTTATCTTTGATTTTACGAAAAAAATCCAATAATACCATCTCTTCATTTGTCATAGTTCTATAAGCCTTTTCTTCATCAGAAACGATCATATTTTCAGAAGGGAAAAAGGTACTTATTGAAACACCTAAAGCCTTTGCTATTTCCATCAATCTACTCGCACTCAGATTGCTTATCCCTTTCTCATATTTCTGAATTTGCTGATATGATATATCAAGCCTTTCAGCTAATTCCATCTGAGAAATGCCTTTCTCCTTTCTTATTTTCCTCAATAATTCCCCTATATGCTTTTTATTTTCTTTTTGCATATAGAGAATTTACCTAAGGTAAAATTAAAAATCTATAAACTTGTGGTTGCATATTATTGATTTATGCAACTTACAGTAGTATAATTTGCAAATATGATGTCGGTGCTAATAATTGATGATAATGAAATTATAAGAAGAATGATCTCAATTTACCTTAAAAACTATGGATATGAAACGGAAGAGGCTTCAAATGCTGAAACAGCTGAAGCTCTATTAGAACAAAAGAAATTCAATATTATTATATTAGATGATTTTCTTTCCGGAATAAGAGGAACTGAGTTTTGCAAAAGGATAAAATCTAAATACCCATTCTTAACCGTGGTTGGCATCAGTGCAAGCTGTGAAGAAAAAGATTTTCTTACTTCCGGAGCCGATGCTTTTCTTGCTAAGCCTTTCTTTTTAAAAGAGCTTTTACAAATTATCACTTATTATATTAATAACAAAAAAGGAAAAACAGAATAAAAAGTGCTGTAAATATTCAGAATTATCCAAGAGCTAAGTAAATAAAGCTATTTTATTTTTCTTTGTGCTCTTTGTGGTTTCAATTTATTTAACCACAAAGGACACAAAGTTATCACAAAGCTCACAAATTTAGTAGGTAATAGGTGAGAAGTAAGAGGTAAGAGAATTTATTTGTCATTTGATTTGCTTTTAGGATTTGGAAAAAACTGACTATTGAATAAAAATCGCCAACTTCCAAAGTAGCAATTGCACAAAGCGAATTTAGGAGTTTGGATACTGATTAAATGATTAAGCCATTATTTCCCATTTAGCATAAGGCAAAATGAGTTTTACAGTCGTGCCTTTACTCAATTGGCTTTTAATATCAATCTTACCATTATGATTTCGCACTATATCCATAACAATAGTTAATCCTAATCCAGTCCCTTTACTTCCTTTGGTAGTAAAGAAAGGCTCAATACAATGCTTCATTGTTAGCTTATCCATGCCAATGCCAGTATCTGATACCCCCAAAATTAAGTTTTCCAATATTTGCCCATTTTTTTTAGAAGTCTTATTTGCTTCTCGGTAAGCAAATATTTTAATTTCTCCACCCCCAACTAATGCATCAATAGAATTAAATACTAAATTCATTAAAGCTTGCTTTAAATCAGATTCTATTCCGATAAAAGGAGGCAAGTTTTCTTGAATATCAAATATAATATTTATTTTTTGAAGCATCCCCAATTCTTCTAAACGGGGCTTTGAAAAATTAAAAACTTCCCCAACAAGATCATTTATATTTATCAAAGAAAATAAATTACCTTCACTCTTCGATTTGTAATAATCTTTTAATCTATTTATTGTCTTTGCAATGTCAACCGCTGCAGTTCTTATAATTCCTAAATAGCCCTTTGCTTCCTCAGTTAAATTAATTTCTTTCTCCATTATCAAATCGGCATATCCTATTAAGCAAGATAACTGATTATTAATATTATGAGCTATTCCTGCCGCCATTCGCTCAAAAAAGCTAAATCTTTTCCTATCTATAAATTTGCTTTTTTCTTTCTCCTTTATTTCTTTAACAACGGTGAATCTATATTTTTGATTTTTATATATAAAATTCTTTCCTTTAACTTTGAAAAATATTAATTTCCCATTCTTACTTATTACGCCAATTCTGTAAGATTTCCGATAATCTATTGCTATGTTTCTTTTAACTAAATTTTGATAATCATTATGGATTAAATTTAAACCATTCATTCCAATTAATTCCGATTTTTCATATCCTAAAGTTTTTGCAAACTTATCAGATACCAAAAATATTTTCCCTTCCTTGGTAATAATATAATTATTAATGCAAGAGTCAATTGCTTTTTTTATTAAATGAAAATTTTCAGAATGATTCATTTTTTTAGGAAGCAACTTCTTCATTATGTTTCTTATTAAAAATATTTTGAATAGCCTACCAATAAATTTAATTATATTATAATAATAAATAAATATTTTAAAATTGTCAAATAAAAGGGTAATGGTCAGTTTTCTCCAAAATTATTTCTTTGAGACTACCTTATTCTACTTATAGCTTATATTTTTTAACCACAAAGGACACAAAGTTATCACA
>CAYREJ010000099.1:0-8591 GCA_964423235.1 uncultured Acidobacteriota bacterium
TACTCTTACTTTGCATTTTAATTCATCATTTATTGACAATTCTTTTCTATCATATTCAACATCTATGGTCAATGGCTCTCTGGCAACACCTTCCATTTTCCATGGTATATAATATTTACTGCTTATTTGATATATCGCTGCACCCTTCCCATCAAAATCTATCCTGATATTATTAGAACCCCGCTTTACATATTGTCTTAAATCAATCTGCCTCATTACATCACTATCAGCAGGCGTTATCAGGAATGAAGATGCCTCTTTTCCATTTATCACGATTTTTACTTTCGCATTTATCTCTGAGGCACTACCTTGTAAAGCTTGAATAAATGCTTTCAATGACCATACTGTTGCTTGCGTACTTTGCCAAGTTCCAAAGGCATCTTTGTTTTGGATCAAGTATGTCAATGCTTTTGAAGCAAGCGGTAAATGAGAGCCCGCTCTTAAAAATGCATAAGCTGCTAACGCAGTGGTCTCTAAATCAGCAGTTGCTTCTCGCCCACCAAATGATGTCGGCACTTTGCTACTCCAATATGCCACATTTCTTTCTTCTATAGCTAAGGCAGCCAATTTATCTAAAGCTGATTGCGTTGATGCATCGTTTTTATCCCATCCTACTAATGCATTTGCTATCACTGCCAATGCATAATGATCAGATTCCTCATCAATTTTTGGGATAATATATTTTACTCCTCTATCTATCTCATTTCCTTTATAATCTGATTCCACAAGAGCCCAAGTTATATAAGCTGTTGTTCTTAATGTGTCTGTCTGGCGATTTATGATGCCTTCCGCAATTCCTCCTCTATCAGGAGCCCATGACCCATCCGCAGACTGTTGCATCGCTAACCACTTTGCTGTCCTCTCTATCACTTTCGCATCCACATCATATACTTTACTCATATCCGAAAATTCCATTAATCCATATGCAGTCAATACTTTATTAGCTGGTGGATTCCCAAACCAAGAAAAGCCTCCACCACTCACTTCAAATGTTAATAAACGCTGATACCCTAAATTTATATATTGCTCCGCTTTCATTTGTATCTCCGGATTTATCTTCTTCGCTCTCTTCATATAATCCGTAACAAGCACATTTGGATAAGTAACCGATGATGTCTGCTCAAAACATCCAAATGGCATCCTCAACAATTTGTCCAACCCCTCTATTAACTGTGAAAAAGCACCCGGATATATCTTCACTATTATATTGCTGGCACCTTCTATCGCCTCCATCGGTATATTCACTATTTTCTCTACATTCCCTTCCAGCCTATCATTTACCGTATCCCATTCCTCTTTTCCATCAGGTAAAATTTCTATTTCTCGCTGTATCGCATCATTCATCTTCTCACCATATGCATAAACAGCCAATTGCTTCCTGCCAAATTGCTTTACTTTTATTCTAAAATATTTCACCGAAACATCCCCAGCTCCTATAGTCATTTCTGCATCCGGTTTATCTAATACATCAAACCAATCATCGCGCTCAATCTTCAACTTAACTGTTTGTTGCTTCGGTAAATAATTGTAAATCGCTACCGGAATAGATACTTCATCATTTTGCGTCAATGATACAGGTAAATCTATATCTATAAAGAAATCCTGAAATACTCGCATCGGAAATGACGAACTCCCTAATTGCCCAATTCGGGATGATGCTAACACCGTCGCACGCCATGTTGTTATTGAATCAGCCATTTTTAATGATAATGCAGCATTGCCATCTTTATCCGTTATTAACTCTGGCACCGCTAATAGTGTCTCAGGAAAAAATTTCCTCAAATACACTTCTTCCTTCCCTTGTTCCTTCTTCTGTTCAGCCTCTGCTTTCCTTATCGCTACTAAATTTGCCGCAACAACCCCAGGTACACCTTCTTCAACTGGCATCGCTTGAACTCGCAAAGCTTGTTCAGTTATAACTCTATAGTAGCCATATACGTCATCTGCAGTGCCTATCTTGCCATCTAATCCTCCACTCTTTACAATACAGCCAGACCTGAAATCTGAGCCATATTGTGGACTTACCTTCATTAAATTCCCAAGCGGATCCATTACATCCCCTCGCATCAATAATTTCTTCCTTAATAGTTCGTCTATTGCTTCATCAGCTTTCGGATAAACACCAAATTGATTATAATACATTTCTATGCTACGACATATCCTATCAGTTGCTTTTCGCATATATTCATACCAGGCTGCTTTTATTTTTTCTGCTCTTACATTATATGTGTTCACATTTATAGAAGGGGTGATAGAAGGAGCTGCTGCCGCAAACAATACCCTCGCTACTTCTTGCTTTTCTCCATATATTTCCAGAGAAGCTTCTTCTGCCTTACTGCTTATCACATCAGCGGCGCTAAACCCATGTATCTCATACTTTGGCTTCAGAAGTTCCTGCTCAAGTGTAAAAAATATCTTCTCTAATCCCGGATGCATTTCTTCAATAGCAAACACGCTCTCATCTACTATTGTGATTCCCAAAGCTGCCAATACTGGGTGCCCGCTCAAATCCGATACCTTAAACCTTAGCTCCGCCTTCTTTCCGGGTAAATATGATTCCTTATCTGATTTAATTGCTATCTGTAAATCTTTCGCAGGATTTACATAAATCACCTTTGTATCTCTTATCATATTACCGCTGGATGCTATCTGATAAGCATGTATCAAGACCGTGCCGACAAGCCCCTGGTCCACATCTAAATCTAATGATGCTCTTCCTTGCTCTATATCCACTGACTGCGTTAAATATGTCTGCTTATCTAATAGCACATCTATATATGCTGTGCCTGTATCTTTTGTTGAAAAAATATCTAAATGAACACTGTCCCCTACTCTTGCTATTACTTTATCCGGACGAATAAATATCGCTTCCTCTTTTATATTTCTCGTGATATCAATTACTCTATGCCCTTGATTGCCCATCTCATCTGTTGCTGTTATATCAAAAATTAAATTATCCTTTCTGGTTTTAAATTCCAATCTTCCTATGCCATTGCCATCTGTTGACCCTTTATAAACCGCACCCTGCACTTTTGCGATGAATTTTGTTTTAGCTAACTTGCCATCCGGATAAGATGTTAATATGTAGAATCTATTCTGCAATCCTACTCCCACATTCTCATTCTCAGGTATGACAGTTATTGCTAATGCATCTTTAGCTACCGGCACTATCATTACACTGCTCTCTTGATGCTCTGCCTTGTCTACTACTACCGCTTCCACTTTCATTAATGCATTGCCCTTCTCCAGTGGGATGCCCGCAAAATAATCAGGCAACTTCGCTTCAAAATCAAATCCTCCTTTATTATCTGTTTCCCCCTCTAATTCGGCAAATTGATTCCAAGAAAAATCAAAAGATGATAATTTAATCTTCACTTTGCCGCCGACAACAGGCTTTCCAAAAAAATAATCAGCTCTTATATTGCCCTTCATCCATTCGCCCGGTAAATAATATGACTTGTCAGCCTTTATTTGCACTTTAAATTTAGGCAATACATACCTTTGCACATTGACCTTTTTTTCTGTTTTCGCTATTTCATTCTTTTTTTCATCTTCAATTGTTGCTTTAACTATATATGTGCCTAAATTTATCTCATCTGCAAGCTGGAACTTAGCACTTGCTACTCCAAACCCAGATATCTTCTCTATCTTCTTAAAAACTTTATTTCCTTTCGGATCAAGCACCTCAAATATAATGGGGAAATCTGCTGCAGGCTCTAATAACGGTTTTTTCAATGCTAATGCTCTCATATTAATAACTTGATTCGGTTGATAAAGGGGCTTATCTGTTGTCAGCATAATCTTAACTTGCCTCTCAATTGATACCTGCTCCTTAACCTCATCCTCACCTAACTTCGTTTTCACTTTTATCACAAGATCATACTTGCCAGCATCTAAATTAGGCACTCTAAATTTAATATCAACAGTGCCTTTGTCATTAGTTTTTTTAGTAAATAGTCGGAGTGATTCCTTTATCTTTCCCCCTGACAAATATGCCGAAACTTTAGAACCCTTTATCGGTTGATTGTTATTATGATTCAAAGCTATTATCCTTAAAGATGCATATGAATTACTTATCCACTTATTCGAACCTATTATCCTTGTCTCAAGTGGTATCGGTATATAATCTTTCTTATCAATTGTAATGTTGCCATCAATCTTATTTAGATCATTATTAAGTTGAATCGTAGAAATCATTATTACTGAACCTAAAAAAATAACTAAAAAACCGAAAATAATTAGTATTCGTTTAATTAAATTTTTAAAACTCATTTTTTACCTCCAATTAGTTTATTATAATAGATAGCCTATTTAATAGAAAGTTCCATTAATATAATGGGTGATGGGTGATGGGTCATGGGTGAGGGGTGATTTGACATTTGCCTTTTGTTCGCCTATAATTATATTACTATAAATAATTAAGGAGAAAAAAATGATTACTTTAACAGCTAAACAACGAGCCATATTAAATTTTATAAAGGAATTTACAGAAAGATATGGATATGGTCCTTCTTATAGGGAGATAGCGAAGCATTTTAATCTTCGTTCTATTGCAACAGTTCATAAGCATATAAAGGCATTGGAGGCTAAGGATAAAATTAAGAAGGAAGCAAATCTTAAGAGGACAATAGAGATTATAGAAGATGAAAAGAGGCATAAGATTATAGAATTACCTTTGGTAGGATTTATAGCAGCCGGTAAGCCTATTGAAGTGAGTGAAATAAAAGAAACTTTTCAATTACCGGAGAGTATGATAAATGGGAAAGATGCTTATGTTTTAAGGGTCAGAGGTAATTCTATGATAGAGGATCATATTCAAGATGGAGATTATATCATTGTAGAAAAAAGAAATTATGCTTACAATGGAGAGATGGTAGTAGCTTTAGTAGAGGGTAGTGAAGTTACTTTAAAGAGGATATACTATGAGAAAGATAAAGTTAGGTTGCAACCTGCTAATCCGGAAGAGAAGCCGGTAATCTTATCGCCTGATTCAGTAAAGATTCAAGGGGTGGTTATAGGATTAATGAGGAAATATTCTAACATTCCTTGATCAAGAGTGAGAGATGAAGACTTCTATTATGCACATTGATATGGATACCTTTTTTGTGAGTGTAGAGAGGGTGTGCAATCGTAGTTTAGAGGGTAAACCTATTATTGTAGGAGGGGATCCTGCCGGCAGAGGAGTAGTGGCATGTGCTTCTTACGAAGTTCGTAAATATGGTGTCAGAGCAGGTATGCCTTTATCGGCAGCTAAAAAATTATGCCCCTCTGCTATTTTTCTAAAGGGCAACTGGGAAAAATATTCTTTGTATTCAGAAAAAGTAATGAGCATCCTTAATAATTATACTCCGGATATTGAACAGGTATCTATTGATGAAGCTTATTTAGATTTAACGGGAACTGAAAGATTATGGGGGCATCCCTATGAATTAGCTGAAAGTATCCAGAGGAAAATTAAAAAGGAAACAGGTTTAGATGCTACTATTGGTTTGGGCTCAAATAAATTAATTGCTAAAATTGCTTCCGGGTTAGCTAAACCGAGAGGGATACTATGGATTATGCCAAATTATGAAGCTACATTTCTATCTTACTTGCCCTTGGAGAAGCTTCCTGGGGTAGGACCTAAAACAGCTCAAGTCTTTAAAGAACTCAATATAAGAACGGTAAAAGAGCTATTATCTATTCCTTCTGAATGGATCAGAAGAACTTTTGGTGATAGTGGTTTGGCTATTTATAAGAGAGCTATGGGAATTGATGATTCTAAAGTTATTTCCTCCTCTCAATTACCAAAATCTGTAAGTAAAGAAATTACCTTTGATGAAGATACAGAGAATTTGTCTTATCTGACAGCAATCTTGCAATATTTAATAGAAGAGCTTTGCATGAGAATAAGAGCAATGAAAGCTATGTGCAGAACTATTTCCTTAAAACTTAGATATTCTGATTTTCAAACTATTGAAAGGTCTAGCCAATTAAATAATTTTTCTTGTCTCTCTTATGAAATTTTTCCAGTCGCTAAACAATTATTAATCAAGAATTATAATAGAAGGATAAGAATAAGATTGATAGGTATTACTTTTTCCAATCTTGTATATAATTGCAGGCAATCATTCCTTTTTGAAGAGAAGGAGAGGAGAAAATGGTCTCTTTTAGCACCTTACATAGATAAGATAAGAAGTAAATATGGGTTTAGTAGCATATTACCGGCAGCAGTGAAACCACGGGATTTGAAACCACGGGATTAACACGAGATTAACACAGGATTAAAAATAGATAAAAATAGTCTGAAAAAAAATCTTGTGATAATCTGTGTAATCTGTGGTTGCAAATTGAAACCACGGGATTAACACGAGATTAACACAGGATTTTCTTTTTCTGTGTAAATCTGTGTTAATCGCATGAAAAAAATCTTGTGGTTTAATATTTTTCCTTGCTTTTGAAGAAAACTGACCTGATACTAAATACTAAATTGCATCCTTTTGGTAGATAATGATATAATTAAAAATTAATTAACTTCTATAATTATTAAAATGGCTAATCCGGAACATTTAAATTTATTAAAGAGTGGGAAATGGAATGAGTGGAGGAAAAATAATCCTTCCATAACACCGGATTTGACTGGTGCCAAGTTAGCTGGTCTTAATTTATCAGAAAAAGATTTAATGAATGCTGTGCTATTCAGAGCTGATTTACGAGGATGTAATTTAACGAAGGCTAATTTAATAAATGCTAACTTAAAAGAAGCTATTGTAGAAGGAGCGATTTTTAGTGAGGCATTATTGGATTATGTAAACTTTGATTATGGGAACTTAGAAGGATTATTATTTCATAAAGCTTCTGCCAGATTCGCTACTTTCCGCGGATGTAAATTAGCTAAAGCTAATTTTTCACAAGCTGATGTTTCTCAAGCTATATTTGATGGAGCAGATTTAACTGGTTCATCCTTTATCGGAGCTGTTTGTCAAAAAACTTCTTTTTTGGGTGCTTATTTAGATAATGCTACTTTGGTCTCAAGTAATTGTAAAAATGCTGTTTTTGAAAATTCAAAAATGAAAAGAACTGATTTTAGAAAGGCAGTATTAGAAAAGACTGCATTAAATAAATGTCAATTTGAAAATTGTCAATTCCAAGAAGCTTTGTTAATTAATTCTTCAGCAAAAACTTCATCCTTTCAAAATTGTAATTTTGAAAAAGCCAATCTATCTTTTACGGATTTTTCAGCTTCTTTTTTCAATGATATAAATTTTTCAGAAGCAATAATGAATAAGACGATCTTCCGGTTTGGGAAATTTCAGAATTGTAATTTTTTAAAATCGGAGATGAAAAATTCAATACTTTCAAATTCTGCAATGAATGATTCTAATTTTATGGGAGTAATATTTGTTTCACCAGAATTTGAAGAGGCTTCATTAAAAAATTGCAAATTCACAGCTTGCCAATTGCCGGATGCTAATTTTCAAAAAGCAAATCTTTCAAATTCTGATTTCAAAGATGCTAAATTGGATGGTGCTAATTTTTCTTATGCAAATTTAAACTTTGCTATTTTTAGGATGGCTTCGGCTAAAAATGCAATCTTTGCATATGTTCAAGCGGAAAAAGCAGATTTTAGTCGTAGTATTTTAGCATTATCAGATTTTTATTCAGCTAATTTAAAATATAGCGATTGCCGATTTTGTAAATTAATGGGGGCTAATTTAACCAATGCTGATTTTTCATATGCGAATTTAACGAATGCTAATCTGATAGAAGCTAAATTAAAAAAGACCAAATTTTGGGGAAGCAATTTATACAATGCTAAAATTAAAGGGTATTATTTTCCAAGAATGTATTATGCTATATTAAAGTATTTTATTTTATTGAGAAGCAAGAGAAAGGAAAAAGAACTTTTGGCTGAAATGGAAAAACAAAAGAAAATAGAAGAAATGTTAAAGGAGAATAGATATTAATCATTAATTAAGGAATATTATGAATAGAGAGGCAGCATTAAATTTATTATATGAGCATACAAAGACAGAAAGTCTCAGAAAGCATGCTCTGGCGGTGGAAGCGGTAATGCGATATTTTGCAAAGATATTTAATGAAGATGAAGAATTATGGGGAATAACAGGGCTTCTTCATGATTTTGATTACGAAGAACATCCCACACAGCAAGAACATCCATTAGTAGGAACTAAAATTTTAGAATCTCTGAATTACCCACCTGAAATTGTAGAAGCAATTAAGGGACACGCAAATTATCTGAATGTTCCACGAAAGACATTGATGGCAAAAACACTCTATGCGATAGATGAATTAACAGGATTTGTTATAGCGGTGGCTTTAGTGATGCCTAATAAAAAAATAATTGAAGTAAGAGTTTCATCGGTAAAGAAGAAATTAAAGGATAAAAGTTTTGCGCGGGCTGTTAATAGGGAAGAGATAATTGAAGGTGCCAGAGAATTAAATATGGAATTGGACAAGGTGATAGAATATGTAATAGAAGCATTGAAGGGAAAAGCAGACTTTTTAGGATTATAATTCAGCTGCAAGTCGTATTACCTGCTATTCTTTTGGAAAGATTGAGGATTACAATGGAGCTAACAAAGAATAAC
>CAYREJ010000100.1:0-8553 GCA_964423235.1 uncultured Acidobacteriota bacterium
ATGCTAATAAATAATAAGATTGAAAGATAACTTCGCCGCTATTTTTAATCTTGTGTTAATCTTGTGTAATCCTGTGGTTTCAATTTTAAACCACGGGATTAACACAGATTAACACAGGATGATATTCCTCCTTTGAGGGAGAGGAAAGAAGATATTCCATTGTTAGTGGAGCATTTTATAAAAGAATTTAGTAATTTGCATAAAAGAGATGTAGATTCAATTGAACAAGAAGCATTGAATTTATTGATTGAATATGAGTGGCCGGGGAATATTAGGGAATTAAGAAATCTAATAGAAAGTTTGGTAGTCTTATCTGTTGGCAATAAAATAACCGTGCAGGATCTTCCTTCTTTTATGAAGAAGAGAATAGAAAGTAAAGTAATAAACTTTCCTTTGGGAAGACCTTTGGCTGAGATTGAAAAGGAGTATATTTTAAAGACATTGAATGAGACATCCGGAAACAAGATGAGAGCTGCTAAATTACTTAAAATAGGTTTGAAAACACTTTACAGGAAATTAGAAAAGTGGAGGGTGTTGTTAATTTTTTCTACAATGCTTTAGTTTTTAGGAGAAGGAAACCACAGATAGCAATAAGGGCGTGGGGTCATTTAGCTTTTGACTTATTTTAAATAATTTTGTAATATATAGGATTAAAATGCAGCCGAGAGCAATAGGAGTTATACCAGCAAGATTTAAATCTACGAGGCTAATGGGAAAGCCTTTAATTAAAATAAGAGGGAAGACTCTTATTTATTATGTATATAAAAGATCAAGTTTAGCAAAAGAAATAGATGAATTAATAGTTGCGACTGATGATGATCGGATATTTCAAGAAGTAAGAAGTTTTGGAGGTAATGTAGTGATGACATCTCCATATCATAGTTCTGGAACTTCTCGTGTAGCGGAGGTTGCGGAGAATAAAGAAGCTGAAATAATTATAAATATCCAAGGAGATGAATTATTTATAAGAGCGGAGATGATAGATAAATTAGTGGAGGAAATGAGAAAAGATGCGAATCTATTTATATGTACTTATTGCACTCCTATTACGGACCTTGATGAATTAGATAATCCGAATATAGTTAAAGTAATTACAAATAAAGATGGATATGCAATATATTTTTCAAGGAATGCTATTCCTTACCCGATGCTTGATAACCATATAGAGATAAAAAAAGTAAAAGAAATAGTCAGCTATAAAAATGAATTAATTAGTTTTTTTAGAAAGCATGTTGGGATTTATGGATACCGGCGAAAATATTTATTAAATTTTGCAAAATTACAGGAGACCCCATTAGAGAAGATAGAGAGGTTGGAACAACTAAGAGCGATAGAATATGGAACTAAGATAAAAGTTTTGGAAACGAATTATGCTATGATAGGGATAGATACTGAAGAGGATTTAAGAAGGGTTCAGCGATTATTAAATGCCATGCCGGAATTAATTTTAGATAATTAAGGGGAAAAAGATGAATGTAAAATACATAATAGTTACAGGAGGGGTTTTATCTTCATTAGGAAAAGGATTAGCTTCTTCTTCTATAGGATTTTTAATGGAGAGGAGGGGGTATAAAGTAAAATTATTGAAGTTTGATCCTTACATAAATGTAGATCCGGGAACGATGAATCCTTATCAGCATGGTGAAGTTTATGTTACGACAGATGGTGCAGAAACAGATTTGGATTTAGGACATTATGAAAGGTTCACAAGCTATGTTACAGGAAGAGAAAGCAATTACACAACAGGGCAAATTTATGAAACTGTAATTATGAAGGAAAGGAAGGGAGAATACTTAGGGAAAACGGTACAAGTAATTCCCCATATTACTGACGAGATAAAAAATTGCATTAGAAAAATATCAAAGGATGTAGATATAGTAATAATAGAGATAGGTGGGACGGTAGGAGATATTGAGAGTCAACCTTTTTTAGAAGCTGTCAGGCAATTTAGATTAGAGATTGGGAAAAACAATGCAGTATTTATCCATTTGACATTAGTTCCTTACATAGCAGCGGCTGGGGAATTGAAGACTAAACCAACCCAACATAGTGTAAAGGAATTAAGAGCGATAGGAATACAACCGGATATAATACTATGTAGGACTGATAGGTTTTTACCCCCTTCTATTAAAGCCAAAATATCTTTATTTTGCAATGTGGAGCAGGAATCGGTCATAACAGCAAAGGATGTGAAATCAATATATGAAGTGCCATTAGTTTTTTACCAAGAGGGGCTTGATAAAAAAATTTTAGAATTATTATCATTGCCGGCGGGGGAAATAGATTTGGATGACTGGAAAGAATTTGTATATAAGATATACAATCCGATTGACATAGTTAAGATAGGAGTAGTTGGGAAGTATGTAGAATATGAAGATGCATATAAAAGCTTGAGAGAAGCTTTACTTCATGGTGCGGTTTCTCATAATCTTAATGTAGATATACATTGGATAGAAGCTGAGAGATTTGAAAATGGAGACGATTTCTCTATTTTAGAAGAGGTTGATGGAATATTGGTTCCGGGAGGTTTTGGCAAAAGAGGAATCTATGGAATGATAAAAGCTATTCAGTATGCAAGAGAGAGAAAAATACCATTTTTTGGAATATGTTTGGGAATGCAATGTTCAGTAATTGAATTTGCACAAAATGTATGTAAGTTGAAGTTAGCTGATAGTGCTGAATTTAATCCTGCTTCTCCTCATAAAGTATTTATTTTATTGAGAGAATTGATTGGGGTAGATGTTATGGGAGGAACTATGAGATTGGGAGCATATCCTTGTAAAATAATGGCTGGTTCTTTAGCATATCAAGCTTATAAAACAGAATTAATTTATGAAAGGCATCGTCATAGATATGAATTTAATACGGAATATAGAAAAATTATTGAAGATAATGGACTGAGGATAACTGGGATTTCGCCGGATGAGCATTTTGTAGAAATAGTGGAGTTGCCGGAGCATCCATGGTTTTTAGGATGTCAATTTCACCCTGAATATCAATCTAAGCCTTTGAAACCGCATCCCTTATTTATTAATTTTATTGCCGCTTCTTATAAAAGAAAATTAGAAAAGAAACAAGTAGTGGTATCTCAAAAATTATGACAATAGAAGAACTTTGGAGAAGAATTATTGAGCCTAAGAAAAGCTTTTTTTTTATCGGTGGTCCTTGTGTAATAGAATCAGAAGATATGACAAGAAGGATTTGCAAAAGCTTAAAAGAAGTAACCGGGGATTTAAAGATATTGTTTATTTTTAAAGCTTCTTTTGATAAAGCTAATAGAACATCAATAAATTCTTTTCGTGGTTTAGGTTTGGAAGAAGGGATTAAAATCTTAAAAAAAATAAAAGAAGAGTTTAATGTGCCGATTTTAACAGATGTTCATGAAACGTATCAATGCGAACAAGTATCTTTAGTAGCGGATATTATACAAATTCCAGCACTGCTATCAAGACAAACTGACCTTATAGTAGCGGCAGCTAAAACTAATAAAATAATAAATATAAAGAAAGGTCAATTTATGGCGCCGTGGGATATAAAATATGTAATAGAAAAAGCTCTAAGAGTAGGGAACGATAAAATAATGATAACTGAACGAGGGACTTGCTTTGGCTATAATAATTTAGTATTAGATTTTAGGTCTTTTGGAATAATGAAGCAATTTGGCAAACCGGTAATTGCTGATGTATCGCATAGTTTGCAACTCCCTTCTGCCGGTCAAGGCTATTCAGATGGATATAATGAATTTATTGCACCTTTCGCAAGAGCTGCTGTCGCTTTTGGCGTTGATGGAATTTTTATGGAAATTCACGAAGAACCAAAACAAGCTCTTAGCGACGGACCTAATTCTTATGAATTAAAAAATGTCCGTCCTTTGTTAGAAGTTTTATTAAAAATTTCTTATTCAATTTATAAGTATTAATTATTAAACTTTTAAAAGGAGAGATATTGATATATGGAAATAATAGAGGTAGCTAAAAGAGTTCTTGCACTTGAATCAGAAGCTATTAGAAATTTAATAAATCATTTAGATAAAGAATTTGAAAGGGCGGTAAAAGAAATTTTAAATTGTAAAGGAAGGATAGTATTGACAGGAATGGGGAAATCGGGGATTATTTGTAAGAAAATAGCAAGCACCTTTTCCAGCATAGGGGTGCCTTCTTTTTTCTTGCATCCTGCAGAAGCTATTCATGGTGATATTGGAATGGTGGTTCCAGAAGATATTGTATTAGCTGTATCAAATAGTGGAGAAACAGATGAATTAATTAAATTAATTGAATTAATAAAGAGATTAGGATTAATAATTATTTTAATGACTGGAAATAAAGAATCTAATTTAGCAAAGCATTGTGATATAGTGTTAGATGTAAGCGTTGAAAAAGAAGCTTGTCCTTTTGATTTAATACCAACTTGTAGCACTACTGCATCTTTAGCATTAGGAGATGCCTTAGCTATTGCTCTATTAACCCTAAAAGGATTCAAAGAAGAAGATTTTATCATCTATCATCCTGGCGGAAGCATAGGCAAGAAAGTATTGAAAGTAGAAAATTTAATGCATACCGGAGATGAAGTTCCCAAAGTGCATTATAAGGCAACTATGAGAGAAGCTATAAAAATTATGAGTGAAAAAAAACTGGGCGTAACAAGTATTGTTGATGACGAGGATAGATTAATAGGAATTATTACAGATGGAGATTTGAGAAGATTGCTGGAAAAATATGATAATCTTTTAGAAAAAGCAGCAGGAGAATGTATGACTAAAAATCCTAAAATTATTGATAAAAAAGAATTAGCAGTTAAGGCACTTAATTTAATGGAAAAGTTAAAAATAACTTCTTTGTTAGTAATAGATGGGACTAATAAAATAGAAGGTATTATTCATATACATGACTTATGGCGAACTCAGTTATTTTGATTTATGGCAAGAGGTATTACTCCTATAATAATAGAAAAAGTCAGAAAGATTAAGTTATTATTGATGGATGTGGATGGAGTCCTTACAGATGGAAATATATATTATTTGGAGAATTCTATTATAGCGCGGGCATTTAATGTAAAGGATGGATTAGGCATTGATTTAGCAAGGGCAGCCGGATTGAAAACAGGGTTAATTTCTGCTAAAGATTCTGATGCTGTTAGAATTAGAGCCAAAGAGTTATGTATTGATTTTATTTTCTTAGGCGTTTCTGAAAAAGATAAAATTATAGATCAGCTTATAAATGATTGGGATTATAAAAAAGAAGAAATAGCTTATATTGGAGATGATCTTATAGATATTCCAGTTTATAAAAAGGTTGGATTAGCAATAGCAGTAAATGATGCTGCTCCGGAAGTAATAAAAAATGCTGATTTTACCACATTTGCTTGTGGCGGACAGGGAGCTGTTAGAGAAGCCATTGAAGTTATATTAAAGGCACAAGGCTCCTATGAAAATTTAATTAAAAAATATCTGTAGCATGCTTCAAATATTTTTGCTGATCACTCTCATTATATTGATTAGCTTCTATAGCTATATAAGAATAAAAGGTTCTTTAAAATATCAATATTCCTGGGTTCCTTTTCTGAAAGGAATAAATTTGTTTATCTCTAATAATTCTTCCGAAGCCATTGAATTTCTAATTACAATTTTAGAAAAGCAAAAAGCCAATCCATATAAATTATGGTTATTAGGAAATCTTTACCGAGAAAAGGGATGGATTGATCAAGCTATTCACTGCCATCAAAATTTGTTAGAAGAAAAGAAGGTCCCAGCGGATTTACAACAAGAGATACTTTTTTCCTTAGGAAATGATTATTATAAGGCAGGAATGCTTGAAAGAGCTATCTTCTATTACCAAAAATTGATTGATAGATATAAAAATTATGCCGAAGCATATTATCAGCTTGAAAAAATTTATGAAGAATTGAAAGATTGGAGAAAAACAATTGAACTTCAAGAAATTATTGTTTCTAAATCGCATTCAGAAAGACAATTATCTATATTATCATTTCTTCATAATGAATTGGGAGAAGAGATGATGAAAGCTCATAAATATTTAGAAAGTATAAAAGAATTTCGAGAAGCTATATGTATAGATAGAAAAAATTTTTTAGCTTATATAAATATGGGGAAAGCTTACTATAATTTGAAAGAATATCAACAAGCGATGCTTGCTTGGGAACAATTATTAGAAGAAGTTCCTACCTATGCTTATTTTTTATTTGATGATTTATTCAAGCTTTACGATGAATTATCCTTGGAATACAAAAAACAATCTTTGTTAGAAAAGATTAGAATACAATTGCAAAAAAATTGGAAGGCTCAAGAATTTCTTTACAGGTATTATAGAAGAAATTCCAAATATGATGATTCTTTAGAATATTTATTAAGGGCTTTAGAAATAAAGCCGGATTCTTTACTTTTGCAAAGAGAGTTATGGAATTTAATGATGAGAAATAGAAGAGAAATTATTGAAGATCAAAGATTTATTTCTTATATAGATTTTTTAGATAAGCAAGCCACAAATGAAGCTTTATATACTTGCCATTTATGCGGATATAAATCACAGGATTATTTGAAGAAGTGTCCACATTGTCATGAATGGGGAACCTTCAAGGAAATTATTTAATCAGATGCGTTGCTACATAACTAATAAATATCTATAAACTACCCATTACATACATATTAATAGTTCTTTCTCGTGGACCATCAAGTTCAGCAAAAATAATGCTTTGGAAGGTTCCCAATACAGGATAACCATCTTTTATAGGAATGGTAATAGAATGAGAAAGAAGTATCGACCTTAAATGAGCATCAGCATTATGTCTTTCGCAATCAGAAAAATCGGGATTATTATGGTGATAATTAAAATCAGCCGGAACTAATTTGCTTAAGAACTCTTTTATATCTTCTAATAAAGCATTTTGGTATTCATTAATGAATAGAGCAGTAGTGGTATGCAATGTATTTATTATAGCCATTCCATCTTTTAACCCGCTCTGCTTTATGAAAGCATTTATATCTTTTGTTATATCTTTAAGCTCCAATCTTTCATTAGTATATATTTTAACAGGTATTGAAATTATCTTCATATTATTATTACTTTTCTCTTCCAATTTGATCCTCCATTAATCATATTTACCATTAATGAAAGTATTAAAATAATAGCACTCTTTTTTATATAAGTCAAGTTTCTTATCTCTAAAATTATTGAAATAACAATATGGGATAGTAATATTCTCCTTTCTTTTGCAAAACAGCCAAAACATTATTCTTTTTAAAAAGAATTCCTAAATAATCATCTTTTATAGAATTATCAATTATTTTATTTTTTAGCAATTGCGATGGAATATTTTGCTTCTTTATTATCATATCTTTTAGTTTATCATTAGCTTCAATAACAGGGAAAAAATTTTTAATAACTTCCTCTATTGAAATTATATATTTTATCTTATTTTCTTCTTTTAAAAAAGTTTCAAGAGGGATAGAGAAAGTGTCTAAGTAATTTCCCCATTGTATTCTTCTGATATTTTTACAGCAGGCACCGCATCCCAATTCTTTTCCTATATCGTTAGCTAATGCTCTAATATAGGTTCCGGAAGAACATTTAACTTCAATTTCCACATTATTATCCATAATATTTAGTATTTTAATATAATGAATATAAACTTTAGAAGGCGGCAATTCTATAAAATTTCCCTTCCTAGCATATTTGTATAATGGTAATCCTTTATATTTTTTTGCTGAATAGTAAGGAGGCACTTGTTGAATTTCTCCGATAAATTTATTAATAACTTTGCTTATCTGATCAGAGGAAATATCCTTTGTTTCTTTGGATTCTATTATTTTTCCTTCAATATCAAAAGTATCAGTGCTTTTTCCTAATAAAATAGTAGTCCTATAGGTTTTATCGGCTTTCATTAATAGATTGGATAATTTTGTAGCTTTGCCTATACAAATCGGTAGAATTCCACTACATAAAGGATCTAAAGTTCCACAATGCCCTACTTTCACCGCTCTGAATTTTCTTTTTATCTTTTCAACTACTCTGTATGAATATATTCCAACTGGTTTATCTATTAATATTATACCGGATAACTCCATATTATCTCTTATCTTTTTCTTCTAATGGAATTAAAATTATTGTTTCTCCTTTTTTACTATAAAAAAGCTTTTCTCGAGCTAATTTCTCTTGAGTGAATTTATCAGTCTTTATTTTTTTTATTTTTTTTCTTAGGTCCTCATTTTCATTCCTAACTTTGTTAATTTCTTTGATTAAATTTTCTTTATCTTTTTTTACTTCCAACAAAGCCAAGATTCCTTTTTCATTGAAAATATCATAAGCAATGATCAAGCAAAAAAGTAAAAAGGAAATAAGTATCATCCTTTTGTATTTAGGATATTTCTTGTAAGCAGTATAATTTTTCTTATTATCCATATTTTCCATAAAAGATTTTACCACTAAATTACAAAAAAACAAAGATAAGTGGATGTAATTAATCAGTTTTCTCCAAATAACTAATCAAAATTGTTATCATACCTCATAAAAATAATATCATTTAAAATTAAACCACGAG
>CAYREJ010000101.1:0-8536 GCA_964423235.1 uncultured Acidobacteriota bacterium
AATAAATTGTGGAACTCTCAACTCTATAAACTCTACAAACTCTACAAACTCTATTATTGACTTATGTAATCAAATATGATATTTTTACAAATTAATTTTTAAAGTTCTTCTCTTTTTTTATCAATATACTTGTAAAGTTTTAATACTAACTCTTTAGGTTAACAGGAGGAAAAAAATGATAAGAAAAGGAAAATATTTATTTACATCTGAATCGGTAACTGATGGACATCCGGATAAAATAGCTGATCAAATATCGGATGCCATATTAGATGCTGTTTTAGAACAGGACCCGATTGGCAGAGTTGCAGTGGAGACATTAGTAACGACGGGATTAGCATTTATAGCAGGAGAAATAACAACAACCTGTTATGTAGATTTTCCGAAGGTAGTTCGCGAAACAATAAAAGAAATAGGATATACCAGAGCAAAGTACGGATTTGATTTTGAGACATGTGCAGTAATTTCATCTATACAGGAACAATCTCCGGATATAGCTCTTGGAGTAGATAAAGGGGGAGCTGGCGACCAAGGAATGATGATTGGCTACGCTTGCAGAGAGACTAAAGAATATATGCCACTGCCGATAATGCTTGCTCATAAATTAGTTAAGCGGTTATCCGAAGTAAGGAGGAAAGGAATTTTGGAATACTTAAGACCGGATGGAAAATCGCAGGTAACTATTGAATATGAAAATTCTGTTCCGGTAAGGGTTGAAGCTATTGTATTATCAGCTCAACATAGTCCCACTGTTGATAACAAAACTTTACAAGAAGATTTATATGAAAAAGTGATAAAGGAAACGATTCCTAATTCTTTAATGGATTCAAATACAAAAATTTATATAAATCCGACTGGGAAATTTGAAGTAGGAGGTCCAAAAGCTGATACTGGAGTAACGGGAAGAAAAATAATTGTAGATACTTATGGAGGCAAATGTTCACATGGGGGTGGATGTTTTTCAGGTAAAGATCCAACCAAAGTGGATCGTTCAGCAAGCTATATGGCTCGTTATATTGCTAAAAATATCGTAGCAGCAGGTTTAGCCGATGAAATTGAAGTGCAATTAGCTTATGCAATAGGAGTTGTTGACCCTGTCTCTGTTTCTGCTAATACCTTCGGAACTAATAAAATTCCTGAAGCTCAAATAGTAAAAATAATAAAAGAGATTTTTTCATTAACTCCAAAAGGAATTATAGAGACATTGAATCTTAGAAGACCTATTTTCAAGCAAACAGCTGTGTTTGGTCATTTTGGAAGAGAAGAAAAAGATTTTACTTGGGAATATCTTGACAAAGTTGAAGAAATTAAAAATGCAGCTGATTTATAAATTAAATTAGGATGAAAGAAAATTATGGAATATCATATTAAAGATATAAATTTATTTCAAAAAGGAAAAAATCGTATAGAATGGGCGGAACAAGGGATGCCAGTTCTAAGAAAGATAAGAGAGGAATTTTCGGAAACGCGTTGCTTAAGAGGATGTCGCATAGCAGCTTGTTTACATATCACGACAGAGACAGCTAATTTAGCATTAACCTTAAAAGCTGCCGGAGCCGAATTAAGGTTATGCGCTTCTAATCCCTTATCTACGCAAGATGATGTTGCAGCTGCTTTAGTAAAAGAATATGAAATACCGGTATTTGCTATAAAAAATGAAGATAATGAAACTTATTATAATCACATACTGAAAGCATTGGAAATTGAACCAATGATTACAATGGATGATGGAGCAGATTTAGTTTCCACACTTCATAGCAAAAAGCAGGAATATTTAAAGAATGTAATTGGAGGAACAGAAGAAACGACAACTGGTGTTCTTCGTCTCACGCAAATGGCAAAAGAGTCAGTTTTGAGATACCCAATAATTGCTGTTAACGATGCTTTAACAAAGCATTTTTTCGATAATCGCTACGGAACAGGACAAAGCACCATAGATGGAATTTTAAGAGCAACAAATATTTTACTTGCAGGAACAAATATAGTAATTAGCGGTTATGGATGGTGCGGAAAAGGAATTGCTATGAGAGCACGCGGTATGGGAGCTAATGTTATTATTACTGAGATAAGTCCTTTAAGAGCTTTAGAGGCTGTTATGGATGGCTATAATGTTATGCCAATGAAAGAAGCAGCTAAAATTGGGGATATTTTCATAACAGCTACTGGAAACAAAAGCGTTATCCGAAAAGAGCATTTTGAATTAATGAAAGATGGAGCTATTTTGGCAAACGCCGGACACTTCAATGTAGAAATTAATTTGCAGGACCTTAAAGAATTATCAATTAGTGTTAGAGAAATAAGAGAATTCGTAAAGGAATATAAATTAGCAAATGGTAAAAAGCTTTTTCTTTTAGCAGATGGAAGACTAATTAACTTAAGCTCTGCGGAGGGACATCCGCCCCAAGTGATGGATATGTCTTTTGCAAATCAAGCTCTTTCAGTAGAGTATCTTTATAAAAATGCAAAGGAGTTAAAACCGGGGGTTTACAAAGTTCCTGAACACATTGATCAAAATATAGCAAATTTAAAATTAAAAACTCTAAATAAAGAAATTGATACTTTAACTGAAGAGCAAGAAAAGTATATATCCACTTGGAGAGAGGGCACATAATAAATTTATGAATTATGCTTTGGTTTACAGAACAGCATAAAGATAGTGGTTTAATAGTAAAAGCAAAGTCATACAAAAAATATCAATCAAATTGTCAAAGAATTGAAGTTATTAATACTTGGAGATACGGAAAAATATTAATTTTAGATGGTCTAATTCAAACTACTGAGAAAGATGAATTTATATATCACGAGATGCTTGCTCATGTTCCTTTAATCACGCATCCTAATCCCAAAGACATATTAATTATAGGAGGCGGAGATGGTGGCATTGTAAGAGAAGCCTGTAAGCATCAGAATTTGAACATAACCCTCGTTGAAATAGATAAGCAAGTTGTAGAAGTAGCTTTAAAAGAATTTCCAAGCATAAGCTCCGCTCTAAAAAATGATAATGTAAAAATCATTTATGATGATGGAAGCCTCTTTATCAAAAATAAAAAGGAATTATATGATATTATAATTGTTGATTCATCAGACCCTATATCTCATTCTAAATCTTTGTTCAGTGCCAGATTCTTTTCAGATGCAAAATTGGCTCTTAAAAAAGATGGAATTTTAGCTTTCCAATGCGAATCTCCTTTTTTGCATTTAAATTTTATTAAAAAAACAAAAATAAGTCTATCCGAGCTTTTTGAAATTGTTAAATATTATTTAGCCGTTATCCCAACATATCCTGGAAGCCTATGGAGCTTCGCTTTAGCTTCCAATATTTATGAACCTAAGATGGATGAAGATAAATTAAAAAGAATACAATCTTTAAAAACAAAATATTTTAACGAAGAAATTTATCAAGCCTGCTTTGCTCTTCCGAATTTTATTAGAGAGAAATTATAATGGATTTACAAGCGTTAGCTAAAGAAGTATCACGAATAACTAAAATACATATTAGTTCTAAGAGCGTGCTTCGTATAATTCAAGCCATAAACTCTTCGTCAGATTTTTGGGAAATAGCAGATTACTCTGATGAACCTTTACCTGTTATTTCTGCATTAATAAAATTACTTCAAGAAAAATCTTATCTGCATATAGGCTCCAATATATCTTTTACCAAGGAAGGAGAAAGAATTTTTAAATCTTTAGGAAAATCCCTCTGGAAATATTATAGATGTGATAAATGTCAAGGAAGATCAATTATTGGGAAAAATTTTAAAAAAATTTATGAGAAATTTCTCCTAATACAAAAAAGCCGCCCTTTGCCATTAATAGAATATGATCAAGGCTACATAACTCCTGAAACTACAATAGCCCGGATTGCCTTCGCAGATTCAAAAGGGGATATAAGAAATCAAAACATATTAATTCTCGGCGATGATGATTTAGTAAGCATAGCATTAGCTCTATCAAAATTGCCCTCCAAAATTACAGTTTTTGAAATAGACAACAGATTGGTAGAATTTATTTCATCTACATCAAAAAAATTCAATCTTTCAATAGAAGTCTATCAAAGAGACCTCAGAGAAAGTCTTCCGAAAAAATTTTTAAATAAATATGATACCTTTTTTTCAGATCCTCCTGAAACTTTGCAAGCTTTCCATGCCTTTATAGGAAGAGGAGTTGCCAGCTTAAAAAAAACAGGTGGTGCCGGTTATTTTGGGTTAACTCGCAAAGAAGCATCTTTAAATAAATGGAAAGAACTTCAATCTTTCATATTAAAAATGAATATAGTTATAACCGACATAATTCATAATTTCAATGAATATGTTAATTGGGGATATGAAAGAGAAATGAAAGCTTGGCAATTATCCCCAATAAAGAGGCTGCCACAACAAAACTGGTATCGTTCCTCTTTTTTTAGAATTGAAACTCTGAATAATTTCAAAGGTCTAAATGCTCACCTTCCTAAGGATGATATTTTTTCAGATGAAGAAAGCTCAACTACATAATTTATCAAAACATTGTGAGACATTATATGCACTTACAAAATAATGAGTTCATTTTATGAATTCTCAAGCAACTATCAAAAAAATTAAAATTATTTAAAAAATTAATAAAAACATAATTTATCTTCGCAATTTTTATTAATTGCAATTAATTTCTCTGAATAATCATCATATTAAAAATTTTTAATTTCTTGGTTTCTTTTTCATTAGTGATAAAATAGCTTTTCATTTTAAAATCAATTTTAAATTTTCAACAAATTTTCAACAAATGTTGAAAACTAAGACGATATGGACTATTGGAAATTAATATTAGAAAAATTAAAAAATAAGATACATCCTCATACTTATAATAAATTGGCAAAGCTAACTTATCAGCTTGACGAATGCAATAGCATTGTAACAATAGCAGTTCAAAATGAAAAATTAAAAAGAGAACTTACGGTAAATTATGCTTCATTTATTGAAGAAGCACTGATGGAGTGCGATTATCCAGATATTACATTAAATTATGTAATTCCAAATGGAGATTTAAATAATCCTTTATCAAAAATAACAAGCTATTTAAATCCATTATATACTTTTGATAATTTTGTAGTAGGTAATTCTAATAACACTGCCTATGCTGCTTGTTTAGGAGTAGCTAAAGAAGCTCCTTCTGCTTATAATCCTCTTTATATTTATGGGGGCGTGGGTCTTGGCAAAACTCATATCATTTGCGCCATCGGGAATGCATATAAAAATTCGCAAAAATTAATTCTTTTCACCAATGCTGACAAATTCATGAATGCGATCGTTTTTCATTTAAAAAATCAAAAATTAAATGAATTGAGAGAAGCTTTTCTTAAATGCGATATTTTATTAATGGATGATGTTCAATTTTTAATTGGAAAAGAAAGAACCCAAGAAGAATTATTTTATATCTTTGATGAAATGCATTCTCAAAAAAAACAGATAGTTTTTACCAGCGATTGTCCTCCTAATAATTTAAATATTGCTGAAAGACTCAAATCTCGATTTCAATGGGGTCTTTCCGTGGATATTCAGCCCCCCGACTTAGAAACTAAAATAGCAATTTTGCATAAAAAAGCAAAATTAAGAAATTTTCAGCTTCCTGAAGATGTAGCTTTATTCATTGCCTCTAAAGTTAAATCTAATGTTAGAGAATTAGAAGGCGCTCTAATAAAAGTTTTTGCTATGGCTTCCATAAAATCTTCTTCCATCAATTTAGAATTTGCTAAAAGCGTCCTAAAAGACCTTTATCCGGACGAAGATAAAATAATTACCCCTTCTCAGATCATTGAATGCATTTCTAAAGAATTTCAACTTAAATCTTCTGCTTTATTTTCGAAATCTAATGAAAAAAGGGTTGTAACGCCGCGACAAATCGCTATGTTCTTATGCAAAAAATTAACAAATTATTCTTTAGTTGAAATTTCTAATCTATTTAAAAAAAATCACTCTACCGTTATTTATTCTATTAATAAAATTGAAGATAAAATTAAAAAGGAACCTATTTTTAAACAGCAAATGGACGCAATAATACAAAAAATTAAAGCTTTATGATAATTATCAACAACAAATCAACATTTACATAATTGATAATCTCAATATAAATTAATTTTTTTGATAAATATCAACAAATGGAAAATTAATTTAATTAAAATGATGAAAGGAGAAAAATTTTTGAAGAATTATTCAACATTTTATAAGAAGGAAAAAAGCAAGTTGCAGCTAATTAAGAATAGATTTTAATTTTTTTCAACATCTATTATAATATTATATAAATTATAAGATTAATAACAATAAATAATAATATGAGGGTTATATGAACATAACAGTTCAACAAAAGATTTTAAACAATGAATTGCAAATAGTGCAAAGCATAGTTGAAAAGAGGGTAACGTCGCCAATATTGGGGCATGTATTAATTAATGCAGATAAAGGGGGATTGACTTTATTGGCGACAGATCTTGATGTGTGGTATAGGACTTCTTTTCCATGCGTTGTTTCTGAAGAAGGTTCATTGCTTGTTCCGGCAAAAAAATTTTCTGAGATAGTTCGTTCCTTACCTGATTTAGAAATAAATATAAAAGGTAAAGAAAATTTTTGGCTTAATGTGAAATGTGAAGAAAGTGAGTTTAATCTTGTAGGGATGCCGCCTGAAGATTTTCCTACTTTGCCAAGCATTGAATTTGAACAAGGTTATAAGATAGAGCAAAAAGAATTAGTTGATCTGATAAAGCATGTTGTAATTGCAATGTCGCAAGAGGAAACGCGCTTTTTCATTAACGGTGCATTAATGCAAACAGAAGAGGATGGTTTAATTTTGGTTTCGACGGATGGGCACAGGTTAGCTTATTATAAGAAAAAAATTGATCTAAATTATGATATAGAAGAAAAAAGTAAAATTAATGTAGTTGTAGGAAAAAAAGCTCTTTCAGAATTATTAAAGATAATAGATTCTAAATCATCAGAGCCAGTAATTTTTGATGTAAAAGGAAACTTTATCTATTTTTACATTCAGCCGAGATTGTTAGTTGCAAGATTATTAGAAGCTTCTTTTCCAAATTATAAAGAAGCTATTCAAATTGAGCTTGATAAAAAGATTATAGTGCCGAGGATGATGCTTGCAAATGCTGTTAAAAGAGTTTCTTTATTAGCTAACGAAAAAGCTAAAGGAATTGAGCTGATGTTTTATAATGACAATATAGAATTAAGAAGCAGAAGTATTGAATTAGGCGATGCCAAAGAAAGGATTACTTGTCAGTATGAAGGAGAAAAATTCAAAGTCGGCTTTAATTCTGATTATCTGTTAGATTTTCTTAATATTGTTGATGATGAAGAAATTATCGTAGAATTTAGGTTATTGAATAAAAGAGCAGTCTTTAGAAAATCAAAAGAATCCGTTCATGACTATAGATATGTAGTTATGCCAATGGATATTGGCGAAGAAGAAGAAACAGAAATTGAAGATTAACAATCTTTCTATCTCAAATTTTAGAAATATTCAGCAGTTAGAAATTAATTCTTTTGCATCTTTAAATATAATTTATGGTGGTAATGCTCAAGGAAAAACAAATTTATTAGAAAGTATTTACTTTTTAGCTTATTCTAAATCTTTTAAAGCGGCTCCTTTAAGTAATTTAATAACTCATAATTTTGAATTTGCTAATGTTAAAGGAGAAGTATTAAGAAATGATATAAACTTTGAACTCGCCATTATATTTAGTCGTTCCGGCAAAGAACTATATCTTAATAAAAAATTAGTAAATATTGAACAATATATAGGAAACATTCATATATTTTTATATCTTCCTTTTTCCACTTTTATATATGGAGGACCGAAAGAGAGAAGACAATATCTGGATAGGGCTATTGTGAGTTTAGATAAAAAATATGTAAACATCATAGCTAATTATAGGAGAATTATTAAGATGAGAAATGCTTTATTCAAAAAGAACCATTCTAAAAAAGAATGGGAAGCTTGGAATGAGCAACTCATAAAATTTTCAGTAGAAATATGGAAGCACCGCTTATCTTATATACAGGAACTTGCTAAAGAGATTAATTCGCTTAAAGGAATGTTTTTTCCTGAAAAAGATGAAATTGAATTAGGATTAAAGACTGAGCCTTCTTTATCGTTGGATCAAGATAGATGGTTCCAAGAGATGGAAATATTTTTAAACGAAAATAAAGCTAATGAAGAAAAATATGGCTTTTCTATATATGGTCCTCATAGGGATGATATGATAATTTTGCATAATAGCTATGAAGCAAAAAATTTTTGTTCTTCGGGGCAATTAAAAGCAATAGTTTTGTTGCTTACCCTCGGTCAATTAAATTTGTTTTATAATAAATTTCAGGAGTTTCCGGTATTGATCTGTGATGATATTGATGCTGAAATAGATAATAAAAAACTTCATTCTTTTTTATCTATGATAAAAAAAGAGATTCAAGTTTTCTTAACAGTAATGCAAAAAGATTTCTTTTCAAATTTTAGAACAGAATTTCCTATAAAATTCTATGAAATGAAAGAAGGTAAGATAATA
>CAYREJ010000102.1:0-8535 GCA_964423235.1 uncultured Acidobacteriota bacterium
TGTCAATATGACCTCCTTTTTTTTAAATTAGATCATTATAACGCTAATGAGATTCATTCATAAAGCCAGTTCTCATAATATCAAAGAAAGATATATTTTAGAAAAAAACTTTGTGGGCTTTTTGACAACTTTGTATCCTCTGTGGTAAATAAAT
This sequence comes from uncultured Acidobacteriota bacterium, assembly GCA_964423235.1. GTDB lineage: Bacteria > Acidobacteriota > HRBIN11 > MFGW01 > MFGW01 > CAYREJ01. The sequence continues at coordinate 155 of CAYREJ010000102.1, forward strand.
AGAAAAAACACTGCAACAAGGGAACATCAAAGTAATAATTTTGGAGAAAATTTACCGATTATGCCTTGCCGCAACTGGTTAGTTTTCTTCAAAATTATTGCGTTGAGCTTCCCTTAATCCGTGTTAATCTGTTTTAATCCATGTTAATCTTTGTTAATCACATGGTTAAAATTAAAAAATCTTGTGATAATCTTGTGGTCTAATATCTTTCCTGGCCTTTGGAGAAAACTGACCAAATATGCCTTGCCTGATTGATATTTTAGCTATTATTTTTATAATTATCTTATATGAAAATATTAATGATAGCTCCGGAACCTTTCTTCCAAGAAAGAGGAACTCCTCTAAGCGAATTCTATCGTATTAAAGCTTTAATTGATTTAGGTCATCAAGTTGACTTGCTTACTTATCCTTTAGGTAAAAAAATTTCTTTGACTAATCTCAAAATAATTAGAATTCCTAAGCTTCCATTTTTAAAAAAAATAAAAATCGGTCCATCCTGGACTAAATTACCATTAGACTTCCTTCTCCTCCTGAAATCATTTTCACTTGTTATTAAAAATCATTATGATATCATTCATACTCATGAAGAAGCCGGATTAATTGGCGCTCTTATAAAAATAATATTCAGAAAAACTCATATTTTTGATATGCATTCTTCTTTATCAGAACAATTCATAAATTTTAATATCACCAAAAATAAATTCTTTCTTAAAATTATTAAGACCTTTGAAAAACTTATCTTGGCTTATTCAGATTGCACAATTGCCATTTGCAAAGATATTCAAGAAAAAGCCCTTAATCTAAAGAAAAATTGCAAAGTTCTCCTCATTGAAAATACTTTTAATCCTGAATTCCTACCTTATTTTAGCACTGAAGAAAAAGAAGCACTCCCTTCATTCAATAAAGATAAAAAAATAGCTCTTTACATTGGAACTTTTGAATATTATCAAGGATTAGATATTATTATTGAAGCAGCAAAATATTTAAAAGAGCGATCCATTGATTATGTTTTATTTGCTTGCCTAGGAGCTGAAAATAAACATTTACAATTCTTATCAAAATACATAGAAAAAGAAGGTTTAAAAGAAATGTTTTTTCTTTATAAAAGAATAAGTCCAGCTACGGCTTATGAACTATTGAAACAAGCGGATGTTTTGCTTTCCCCAAGAAAAGCAGGAAACAATACCCCTTTAAAAATATATACATATATGCAATCAGGCAAGCCCATTATAGCAACGAACTTACTTACTCATACTCAAGTTCTAAATAATTCTAATGCATTCTTAGCTGAACCGAATGGAAAATCATTTGCCCTCGCTATTTTAGAAGCTCTTAACAATAAAGAAAAATCTAAAAAAATCGCTTCAACAGCTAAAGAAAATTTCAACAACTACTACTCTTATCCTATATTCAAAGAAAAAGTAAAATTATCAATAGAAATGGCTACAAAGAGTTAAAATATGGACCGAATAATCATAACAGGAGCAAAACATAATAATCTCAAAAATATAAATTTAGAGATACTTAAAAATAAAATAACTGTTATAACAGGTTTAAGCGGATCGGGCAAATCTTCTTTAGCTTTTGATACACTTTATGCGGAAGGACAAAGAAGATATATAGAAACTTTATCGGCTTATGCCCGCCAATTCATAAAGCAATTATCTAAACCAGAAGTTGACAAGATAGAAGGACTTTCCCCTTCTATTTCAATTGAACAAAGGACAATAATTAAAAATCCTCGGTCCACCGTAGGAACAGTTTCCGAAATCTACGATTATCTTAGATTATTATATTCTAAAGTAGGCACATTGTATTGCTCCAACTGCAAAACCCCGATAGATGCTCAAGAAAATTCCTATTCGCTTGACCAAATAATTGCTTCTTATAATAATCTCCAAGCTGTAATAATGTCTCCTATTGTTAGAGGTAGAAAAGGGGAATATAAAAAAATTTTATCTAATTTTCTTAAAAAAGGCTTTCTCCAGTGCAGAATTGACAAAATAATTTATCCTTTAGAAAATCCACCTTCTTTAAGCAAATACAAGCATCATTACATTGATATTGTAATAGATAAGATTATTATTAAAAAAACTTCTAAAAATAGATTATCAAATGCCATAGAAACAGCGAAGAAATATGCAAACAATTCCTTTTCTATATATTTGCCGGAAATTAATAAAGAACTTCTTTTTATTCATCAAGCCACTTGCAATAATTGCAGTACACTCTTGCCGGAGGTTCAGCCAAAGCTTTTTTCGTTTAATAGTCCTATAGGAGCTTGCTCTTACTGCAAAGGGCTCGGAATAATACCAGACTTATATTTTGATGATTTATCAGATTTCAATACTTCTGCTATTTATGAAAATGGAGACTTTTTTGAAAGCCTCTCGGAAGCTAAAACCTGTCCCAAATGCAAAGGCTATCGCCTTAAAAATGAAAGCCTACTAGTTAAAATTAATGGACTAAATATTTCTGAATTGTGTAATATGGAAATTTATAATCTTATACCTTTTTTCTCTAATTTAACCTTTAGTGGTTTTAAGAAAAATATAGCTGATAAATTATTAAAAGAAATAATAAAAAAATTAGAATTTTTAAATAAAGTTGGATTAGGCTATTTAACATTAGATAGACCAATTTATACACTTTCTGCCGGCGAAGCTCAAAGGACAAGGTTAGCTACTCAAATAAGCTCCGGTCTCCGAGGTATTTTATATGTGCTTGATGAACCAACTATTGGTCTTCATCCAAAAGATAATCAGCAATTACTTAATCTATTAAAGATTTTAAAAAATCAGGGCAATACAATAGTAATAGTAGAGCATGATGAATTTACTATCCGCTCTGCGGATTACATTATAGATCTCGGACCCGCTGCCGGAATTAATGGGGGTTATATAGTAAATAAAGGACCCTTCCGTGAGTTCATAAAAAATGATTCCATAACTTCCCTTTATTTAACAAAGAAAAAAATAATACCCGTTCCGGAAAAGAGGAGGCAACCTCAAGGCTTCATAAAAATTATAGGTGCCAGAGAACATAATTTAAAAAATATAAATGTGGACATCCCTCTGGGGGTTTTTGTTGCTGTAACAGGCGTTTCCGGTTCCGGCAAGTCTACTCTTATAATAGACATTCTTTATAAATTCTTGCTTTCAAAACTTTATAAATCTAAAGTCAAAGTCGGAAAAGTAGATAATATTTTAGGATGGGAGAAAATTAAAAGGGTTGTTGCTATCGATCAAAGTCCTATTGGCAAAACGCCTCGGTCTTGTCCTGCTACATATACATCTATTTGGACTCATATAAGAGAATTTTATTCCAAATTACCACAATCAAGAATGCTCGGCTATTCTGCTTCAAGATTTAGCTTCAATTTAAAATCCGGACGTTGTCCCTCTTGCCAAGGACTTGGCAAAATAAAAGTCTATTTTCATTTTATGCCTTATAGCTATCTTACTTGTGAAGAATGCGGCGGCTCTCGTTTTAATAAAGAAACTCTTCAAATTAAATATGAATCTAAAAGCATCGCTGATATTCTTGAAATGACAATTCAAGAATCCTTATATTTTTTCTCCTTTCATCCTTATATAAAGCAAAAATTAACAATATTAAATGATTTGGCACTTGGCTATATTAAGCTCGGACAACCTTCATCTACTCTCTCCGGAGGAGAATCACAAAGATTAAAGCTCTCGAGAGAATTATCCTTAACTACTAAAAATACTCTTTTTATTCTTGATGAACCAACTACGGGACTTCATTTTGATGATGTTCATTGTTTAATACAATCCATTAATAAACTTGTTAATAATGGAAATACAATAATTGTCATTGAACACAATCTTGATGTTATAAAATCAGCTGATTATATAATTGATCTTGGACCAGATTCTGGACCTAATGGCGGCTTTCTTGTCGCATACGGCTCCCCTGAAAAAGTAGCAAAAGAATATGATTCTCATACTTCTAAATTTTTAAAAGACTTTTTTCATATTTAATTTTATTTCTTAAATTTAAACTAAATACTTTAATTCCTATATTTTGATTTTGAATATATTTATTGCTATGCATTTTTATGACCTTCTTATTTTACATATTAATTAAAAAGATCTTTTAAAATTAGAACAATTTTACTTAATAATTATAATTAAAATTTTAATTTAATTTTTTTATTATTTATTTCATTTTAAAATATCTTTTTACCTTAATTTTAAATCTTTAATTTAATTTATGGAATTTTATTCAATTGCTCATCATTATTATGCCTATATACTGCTTAATTTAAAGATCATTAGATTATTATGATTAATCAATTCATTGCCCAATTAAGTTTAAATTTCTCTAATTAATTATCTATATTTAAATCTTTAATAAGGAGGATTAAATATGTGCTTGTTATCTGATGAACAAATAAAAAATTACGCTAAAAATTATAAATTAATTGATCCATTCGAAGAAGCTTTAATTACCTCGCATGTTATATCATTTGGTCTGTCTTCATATGGATACGATATTAGATTATCCAATCGTTTTAAAAGATTAACTTCAATTCAAAATATTGACATTAAAAACATCCAACCTTCTGCTTTTGTTGAAGAAGAAGCAGATAATAATAAAATTCTACTCAACCCTTTTGAGAATATTCTTGCTCTTAGCTATGAATATTTCAGAATTCCTCGCGAGATTTTGGGATTATGTCTTGGTAAATCTACTTATGCCAGATTAGGAATCGTTATCAATACTACTCCTCTTGAGCCTGAATGGGAAGGATTTCTTAATATATCAATAATAAACTGCACAAAAAATAATTTAACTCTTTATGCTGGCGAAGGAATAGCACAAGTCATCTTCTTTAAAGCACACGAGATATGCAAAGTATCTTATAATGATAGAAAAGGCAAATATCAAAAACAAAATAAAATTGAAATCCCTAAAATTTAATGTAAAAATATCTATATGAAAAAATTTGCTCTTATATTTGCCTTCTCCTTGATGCTTACTATTATTTTATTTAATTTAATTCAAATTGATAATACCTTTAAATTAATATTTCTCCCTTTTTACAACTCGCAATTCTATTTTTTATTTTTCATCATTATTTTAGTTAATTACTTTCTTTTCCATCTCATAGATAATAAAATTATTGCATTTCTTATTCTATTAAATTTTTTATTTATATTATCATTACATTTTAATTTTTTCTCCACCTCAGATTTTAAGAAGCGTAGCTATAATTTCTTAATTATTATCATTGCCGCTATAGCTTTCAACCTATTACATAAATTAAATTCTTTAAAAGTTAGATTTTTTAATCTTTTCAATTCGCTGCCAAAAAAGAAATTTTATCTATTTTTAATCCCTTATTTATTCTATTTATTTTTTTCCATAGAAACTTTATTTCCGCAAATTGGATTTGTCGGAGATGAGCCACATTATTTGCTTATAACGCATAGTATTGTTAATGATAAGGATTTAAATGTTCGCAATAATTATTTTAATAAAGATTATTTACATTATGTTAATGGCAAACTCAGAATTCAAGCTGTGATTGGGAAAAAAGGACCATCAGAATTTTACTCTATTCATATGCCGATGATTTCGTTCTTCTTATCTCCATTTTATTGGATGGGGGCTCACTTTAGCCGCAATATACTAATTTTTATCATTAAAGCCGGAATGAGTTTAATAGCCGCTTTATTATCTTTTTCCCTATATCATTTGTTAAAGAAAATATTTTCACAAGGCGTCTCTTCTGCTACTTGGGCTATATATACTTTTTTGCCTCCAATATTTTTTTATTCACGCCAAGTTTATCCTGAAACATCAGCTGCTTCTTTAAGCCTGATTTCTTATTACTATTTCCTAAAAGGATATAAAATTTTACCTGCAATTTTCAGTGGGATTTTGCCATTATTTGGCTCTAAATACTTAGCAATCAGCATTGGCTTCTTAATAGTGTATATTCTTGATATAATTAGAAATAAAAATTGGAAATCAATATGGAGATACAGCTTTTGGTTCCTTTCTATTGGAATTTATTTTTTATTTCTAAGGACTTTGTATAGCTATAACATACCTTTTGCTCAGTATCATGGTGAAACTGGAAAATCTAAAATGCTCTCTCTAATTAATTTTTTCTTATTTCAGATTGACTGGAAAGAAAGAATTGGAAGCTTCTTTTCTTACTTTCTGGATCAGCGAGATGGCTTATTACCATATACTCCAATATACTTTTTCTCTTTCTTGGGAATTATTTGGGCATATAAAAGAAGCAAAAAGCTTCTATTTGATATTTTAATAATTTCTCTACCTTATATTGGCGTATATGCTTTTCTTACGCATAGAGGCGGCTTTTGCCCACCTGCCAGACCACTTGTTGCTATATCTTGGATCTTTCCTATATTTTTAGCTTTCTTTTTCGAATATAATAAAAATACCGTTTTCAAATATTTTGCTTATCTTTCATTGATTTACTCAATAGCTACTCTGGCAATCTTGATTAAATATCCAATTTTTTCTTATCAGGCAACTACTCATAATATCACTGATAGAGCTTCAGATTATTTTAAATTCCTTAGCAATTTCTATGTTTATCTTCCAGATTACTTTCCTTCTTTTCTTAAAATTGAAGGCTCATATTGGATACCTAATTATATGTGGCTTGCCTTAATATTTCTTTTAATTCCTGCTTATTGGTATTGCACAAAAATCCCTCATAAATTTACATTTAATAATAATTTTATTTTCTCTCTATTCATCTTACTCCCCACTGTTTTATATTTTAGTGCGGTTCCACAATTTTCATTGAAATCTTTACCTTTTTCTGAACAAAATAATGTTAAATTATACTTTTTTTCAAATCAAATTAAAATAAATAATATGAATTTTAATATAACCGGTTGCCGACCAATTGAATTCATTATTGAATCTAAAAAACCTCTTCAATCACTCCAAATCTCTTTTAATCTCAAAGAAAATCATCATGCAGAACTGAAATATTTTGATAAACCTATTGGGATTTTCTCAAATAATGAGCATACCAATATTTTTTTAAATAAAAAATATAAAGCGAAACTCTATAATTATTATTTATTTTCTTTAGAAAATTCCTCCAAAATTAAAAATTGTCCTCTTTCTTTTCACATTGATATAATCTAAAAATGAGAAAAAATCATTTTTGGAAAAGACTCTTAAAAATTTTATTAATTCTTCTCAGCGTATATTTTCTCTACAAGACTATAATAATAACTTATAAAATTTACGAATTGCGAACAAAAAATCCTTCAATTACATCTTTGATCAAATATAGAATCAATGAGAATAAAAAAAGAGGTCTTCCTTATAAATATGTAATAAAATTTAAATCATACAAGCTAATATCCCGGAATTTAAAATATGCAATTCTATCAGCTGAAGATCCCAATTTCTTTAAACATCATGGAATAGATTTCACTCAACTAAAAGAATCTTTAATGATTGATCTTAAACAAATGAGATATGCAAGAGGAGCAAGCACTATCACAATGCAAACCGCAAGAACATTATTTCTTACCCCTGAAAAAACTATCCGCAGGAAAGTTAAAGAATTATTAATTACGCTTATTATGGAAAGTCTTTTACCTAAAAATAGAATATTTGAATTATATTTAAATTATGCTGAATTTGGACCCGGAATTTTTGGAGTCGAAGCATCTTGCAATTATTATTTCCATAAAAGTTCTTCCAAATTAACAGTTTATGAAGCAGTTTCAATTGCAGCAGCTATTCCATCCCCAATGAATTTCAATCCCTCAAAGCTTAATGCCCTCTTACTAAGGCTTTCTATCTTATTATTCTTTTTATTTAAACTATTCTTTAATGATTTAATATGAATTACTAACTTCCTTTTTTCTTCATCATTACTAAGCCATTTTAAATTAATCATTTAATAATCTCTCCCTTGCATTCTTTATTAATGGATATACATTTTAACCATGAGATTAACACAGATTAAGGGAAGCTCAAAGCAATAATTTTGAAGAAAGATAACCAGTTACAAAAAAATAAAAAAATAAAAATCTATTGACAATAATTTTTAGGTTATGATATTGTATTCTATGATTTTGGAAAAACTAAACTATTACAATTATATTTCAATTAAAAAGAGAGGGGATATACTATGCAAATCTTAATTGCTTTTTATCTGTTAAAATTAAAGGCTATCAACCAGCTAAGCGATAATAAATTAAAGATGAAAAAGCCTGTCATTATTGGTTTAGTTTTATGCATTCTTGTTTTGAGCTTCCGTATGCTATCAAATGCAGGGAATAATCCTAATATTAAAGCGGAAGCTGATTTAAGAGTATGGAGGACTGCATTGGACATGTATTATGTAG
>CAYREJ010000103.1:0-8490 GCA_964423235.1 uncultured Acidobacteriota bacterium
TGACAATTGTTCTCATAGATGTGATCTTTGTGGTTTATAATTTTTTTGCCATTGGTTTTTAGGATTTGGAAAAAACTGACCAGACACTATGAATTGTCTTCAACTATTCATAACTATCAAAGAACGAGGCAAATAGAGGCTATTTATTTTTCTTTGTGCCCGCTGTGGTTTCTTATATTTTAACCACAAAGTTCACAAAGTTTTTACACAAAGGACTTCTCACTTCTCACTTTTGACTTTTGAATTATTATCCTATATTTTTATTTGTTAAAAATGGAAGATAAACCTTTAATTTTAATAACAGGCGCCAGTAAAGGCATTGGTGAAAAAATAGCTACTTTATTCGCTGAAGATAATTATATAGTAGTAGCTATTTCAAGAAATATAAAATCCTCTTCTTTTTATAATTTTTATGCTAAACACAAAGAAAATTTAATATGTTATGAAGCTGATATATCTAAGGAGAAAGATATAAAAAGCATTATGAATAATATAGCAAAGATAAATGAAAGCATAGATATTTTAGTAAATAATGCCGGAATATGCATAGTAAAACCTTTCTATATGATCACTGGAAAAGAATGGAATGAAATAATTAAAACTAATCTAACTTCTTTATTCTTATTTACTAAATATGCTTTGCCATTAATGCAAAAAAGGGAAAACATAAAAAAACATATATTCAACATTTTATCTATAGCTTCTGAAAGAGCCTTTAGGAATTGGAGCGCTTATTGTGCTTCTAAATTTGGTGCATTAGGTTTTAGTGAGTGCATAAGGCAAGAATTAACTGATTTTAATATAAAAATAACTTCGATTTTGCCGGGAGCAACTGATACAGAGCTATGGAATAAAGTTCCGGGTAATTGGGATAGAAAAAAAATGCTAAATCCAAATATTATCGCTCAAGTAATAAAGGAAACTTATGAAAAACCTAAGGAAGCAAGCATAGAAAAAATAATTATTTTACCTGAAGCAGGCGAATTATAATTTAAATCAGCAATAAGCTAAATCATAATAGCGATATTGGATCAATATCACAATAAATTTGCAAATTGCTATATTTCCTTTGAAAATATTCTAACGCACTTTTTATTATTTCTTTTCCTGCTTCTCGCCTCAATAATTTAATAATTAAATGAAATCTAAACTTGTTAGCTTTTTTGTAAATAGGACAAGGGGATGGACCGAGGATTTTTAAATAATCTTGTTGGATTTTTCTCAAGTAAGAAGCCAAATCTTTTATTGCTTCACTGGCTTTATTTCTATTCCCTGAACTAATCACTATATTAGCTAATGATAAAAAAGGCGGATATTGTAAATTAGCCCTGAATTTAATTTCTTTCTCATAAAAGGCACCATAATTCTGATGTTTAGATGATTCAATAGCATAATGAGAGGGAAAATAAGATTGAACAATTACTTTGCCCGGAATTTCACCTCTTCCGGCTCTTCCGGCTACTTGGGTTATCAACTGAAATGTTTTCTCTGCCATACGAAAATCAGCTAAGCCCAAACTACTATCAGCAGATATTATCCCCACTATCGTTACATTAGGAAAATGATGACCCTTGCCTATGATGCTTGTGCCAACAAGAAAATCAATCTTATGATAGGAAAAATCTGATAACAACTGGATAAGCTTCTTCTGATTACTTGCAACATCACTATCTAATCTCGCTATATTAGCAGTAGGGAATTTTTCTTTCAAAAGAGCTTCAATCTTCTCCGTCCCTATTCCTATATAGCTAATGAAATCAGAACCGCAATTACTGCATTTATCCGCTATCCTTTGCTGAAGACCGCAATAATGACACAACAAACTTTGATATTGCTTATGATAATGCAAACTTATACTGCAACGAGGGCATTGAATAGTTTCTCCGCATTCCCGACATAAAAGATAATTTGCATATCCTCTCCTATTCATTAATATTATTGCTTGATGCTGATGCTGAAGACAATTGTTTAATTCCTCTATTAGCTCAGAAGAAAAATATGGATCACCAAATTTTTTGTATTCTTCCCTCATATTTATTATCTTTATCTCCGGCATCGGAATCTCTTGAACTCTTTTTGGCAAATTTATATACACATATCTGCCTTTTTTAGCCCAATGATAACTTTCCAGCGAAGGAGTGGCAGAACCTAATATGACTAAACAATTCTCAATTTTAGCTCTGATGATAGCTAAATCGCGTGCATTATAACGAGGATTATCTGTTTGTTTAAAAGAATCATCATGCTCTTCATCAACTACTATAAGACCTATATTCTCTAAAGGAGCATAAATAGAGGAACGAACCCCTAAAACTACCTTTACTTCACCGCTTCTAATCCTTTTCCACTGTTCTGCTCTTTCTAAAGGGGATAATCCGCTATGCAAGATTCCAATGCCTTCTCCAAAGATATTTTTGAATCTATTCATTAGAGCCGGAACTAAAGAAATCTCAGGAACTAACATCAAAGCTGACTTTCCTCTTTGTAAAACTTCCTTCATCAAACGTGTATATAATTCAGTCTTTCCACTGGCAGTTACTCCATGCAACAAAGAAACTGCAAATTCATTCTTATTAATCAAATCCATTAATGTATTAAAAGCTCTAAGTTGATCATCATTTAATTTTATTACTTCCTGAGAAATCAAAATATCCGGCAATAATAATTCTTTCTTAATTATTTCCTGGTATATTCTAATATAACCTTTCTCTTGTAATCTCTTGATAATACTCGTTGATACTTTAAGATCTCTTATAATTTCTTCTACCAGAGTATTCCTCTTTTTCTCTGATAAATAATTCAGAACTTCCTTCTGCCTCTTGGTTAATCCTTCTTCATTGATGCTATCTTGAATTAATTCTACTGCTAACTTATATCTTGATTTTCCTATATTCTCTTGCAACTCCCTTTTTATCTTAATAAAATTATCTTTCTCCAACTCGGCTAACTCTTTATAGAGAGAGATATTCTTGAATTCTTTTCGCAAAACATTAATAGAAACAGTTCCCCTTTGATTAATAAACTCAAGCATCTGATGCTGTTGTTTAGGAAGTTTCATCGGGGATAATACCTTCAATTTTCCCTTTTGCGTTATAGTAATCTTCATTTTAGGATTTAAATGCAAAGCGGAAGGCAGGGCTATATGAATAAATTCTCCCCATGGTCTTAAATAATAATTAGCAGCCCATTTGGTAAGCTTCAATAGATTCGGAGGCAATAATGGCTCATTATCTATTATTTCTATTATTTTCCTTATATGCTGAAGCTTTATATTTTCTTCTTCCTCTTTCCCCACTACATAACCAATAACTTGCTGATTTACTAAAGGAACAAGTACTCTGACTCCTTCTTTTACTTCTATACCCAAATCATTTAAATATATAAGGTAAGGAAAATTCCTATTCGCTATCCAGACTTTTAAAAATTCTTTCATTGATCCTCACATTCAGCCCTTTTTCTTTCTAACCATTGCAAAAAAGCTCTCACAGCCTTTCCTCTATGACTCACTTGATCTTTTTCTTCAGGAGACATTTGAGCAAAAGTTTTCTCTTTCTCTAAATAATAAAATATTGGATCATAACCAAATCCATTCTCCCCTTTAGCTTCATATTCTATTAAACCTTTAACCCTTTCTTCTGTATAAAATAATATTTTTTTGTTCTTTGCCAGCGCCAAAGCACAAATAAAATATGCAACCCTCTTGCTTCCATTTAAATTCTCCATTTCTTTAAGAATATATTCATTTTTTTCTTTTTGATTCATTGAGCCAATGCCAAAACGAGCTGATTGCACAGATGGAAATCCACCTAAAGCCGGAATTACAATACCGGAATCATCACTTAAAGTTAAATATTCAGTAAATTGACTATAAAAGTATGCCTTACCCATAGCATTATCCATAAAAGATACATTTCCTTCTTGATACTTAGGAACTTTTATTGCTTCAAGATCCACTACTTCAATACCTCTTTTTATGAGCATCCTTTTATATTCTTCATATTTATGATGATTATTTGTAGCAACCAATAATTTCATTTCTACCCAAGCATACAATCTTGCACCAGTTTAATGTAGCATTCCTCCCGGATCAATCCTTTCAATATTGATTTCTGAATTTTAATGATTTCGCTAATTCCCTTTTTGGCTAAATTAATCAACCCATTTAAATCTTCAATAGTAAAAGGAGCTTTTTCTGCATCAGCATGAATTTCTACTAATTTTCCTTGACCATTCATAGCGATATTAAAATCAACTTCAGCTTTTGAATCCTCTAAATAAGTCATATCTAAAGCAAATTTGCCATTTATTATTCCGGCACTAACAGCAGCAATAAAGTTATTAATAATATAAGTATTAGTTAATTTTTGCTCATAAAGCCAATTGGCTGATAAAGAAAGAGCAATAAAGCCGGCAGTGATGGAAGCAGCTCTTGTTCCGCCATCTGCTTCAATAACATCACAATCAATCCAGATAGTTCTTTCGCCCAAAGAATATAGATCAGTAATGGTTCTCAGAGCTCTGCCTATCATTCTTTGAATTTCTTGAGTTCTACCCGAAGGTCTTCCTTGATTAACTTCCCTAATTATTCTTGTGCTTGATGAACGAGGCAGCATACCATATTCAGCTGCTATCCAACCTTGGCCTGTATTCCTTAAAAAGGGAGGAACTTTATCTTCAACTGAAGCTGTGCATATTATCCTTGTGTCTCCCATAGAAATGAATGCAGACCCTTCTGCACATTTTACATAATTAGGTATTATCTCAATATTTCTTAATTCATCATATCCTCTTCCATCTATTCTCATTTTTCCTCCTTGCCTTTAAATTATTATCTCATTAAAATTTAAAGTTTATGCTATTATAAACTTTTATGAAATATTTTTCTATTTCACAATAGGCAGCGGGTTAGTTTTCTATAAAAGCAAGGAAAAATATTAAACTATAAGATTATCACAAGATTTTTTCATGCGATTAACACAGATTAACACTGATTTACACAGATTTACACAGAAAAAGAAAATCTTGTGTTAATCTTGTGGTTTGATTTTAAACAATATTGTATTATATTAAGTAACCATTTTGATTAGTTATTTGGAAAAAACTGACAAGTTACCACCACAGATGCACTGCAGGAGCCATATAATAAAAAAAAATTTCGCAGAAGTTTTTAATTCAAATTTGTGAAATATGTGGCTTTATTGTTCTGCATAGATTAACACAGATTTTCATAGATGTGGCTTATATTTTTTGCTATTGCATTGCCTTTTTACTTTTCACTTTTTACTTCTTACCTTTTACTTCTTACCTTTCACTTTTTACTTCTTATTGCAATATATGCTCTTTTTAATTATGATAATTAGCTATTCTACCTTTGTAGGAGGTTTAGTTATGGAAGAAAAAAAAGTAATTATTTTTGGAAAGGATACTTGACCCTATACCTCAGCAGCTCGGGAAGAGTATGCTCAAAAAGGCTATAAAGTTGATTATAAAAATGTCTTATCCAACAAAGAAAATATGGAATTAATGCTAAAATATTCAAAAGGCAATAGAAATGTTCCTGTTATAATTTTAGGGAACAACATTCAAATAGGCTATGGTGGAACCTGAGCCGTTTAAATGCAGCAGTTTGCTGCTTTGTTTATAATATCCCATATAATAGGAGGCTTAAAATGGCAACATTTGTTTTAATGACAAAATTATCTCAAGAGACAATTAAAAATTTAGATAAAAGAGAAGAAATAGGTAAGCAATGGCGTGAATTGGTAAAGAGCAAATGCCCGGATGTTAAATTCATAGCTCATTACGCTTTGTTAGGTCCATATGATTTTTTGGATATCTATGAAGCACCTAATGAAGAAGTTGCAGCTAAAGTTTCATTGTTGACATTATCCGCCGGAGCTACAGTAGCTGAAAGCTGGACAGCTATACCTTACAAGCGCTTCTTACAAATTGTTAAAGATTTATAACTAAAACGACGCTATAATGCATTTACATCGGGAAAAAACCAGGATTTAATAATCTCTTTGGATCATAAGCATTCTTTAATCCCGATAATTTGTAGAAATAGTCTTCAAAGTGACTTTTCCATCTCGGCAAGTCAAATTCTATCCAACCTGATAAATATCTTTTGCCACCCATCTGCATGCATAAATCGCTAAACTGATTTAGCAAAGGGATTATGTTTCTTATTTCATTTTTAGAGATCCCGGGCAATATACCGAAACCCAGAATAAAATCTTCTTTAGGTATCATAAAAAGAGGAGATATTGAATTTTTTTTCCTTGCTGGCCAAAGCAATATATGACCACCACCAAGAATAAATGGCGGAAGATTCTCAAGTATCTTTTTAATATAATCATTGGCAATAGACCAAGGTAATATACATTCCATCCAAGGATGAGCATTGTTCCAATAACCTGTTTTCCTCCAGATTTCAAAAAGAGGTTCTAATCTCAAAGAAAATTCATAAATGGATTGGATTTCTTTATGAACATAACGATAATAAGTCAAATCAGATAAAATTTCTTCTTCTTTTTCTTTTTCAGGAGAATCTATTTCTATTGTTATATGCATTGGATAAAACCATTGAACAAATGGTCTTTTGCTACCATCAATGGTCTTAAATCCTTGTGGAAGCGGGACTGCCCAAGCTTCAATATAATCGATACGATCCTCTTCCATTAACATTCTTGCATCTTTCAATAAAGCTTCTATCTCATCATAAAGAAGATAATAAGAAATAACTACTGGCTTAAATATTCTCAATTTGTGTTTAATTTTTGTTATTATTCCAAATTGCCCCAGCCCACACAAACTATGAGTAAATAATTCTTTATTTTTATCATTGCTACACCATAATATTTCTCCACTATAAGAAACTATTTCCAATTCAAGACAATTATCAGCTTGAGTTCCATAGCGAAATGAAGAAATTCCTAATCCTGCCATTGAATGAGTACCACCTACCGAAACATTAAGATTATTTGTTAAAACTGGAGGGATAAGATTAAATGGTAATAGTTTTTCCACTAATTCTTTCCATATTATTCCTGCGTCTGCTAAAAACCAATGCTCCTTATCATCGACTTCATATAAACTATTCAAATCCGCCATATCAATTAAAATTCCTCCTTCATTTAAAGATTGACCACTTTGAGAATGCGCCGCTGCTCTTGTTGATATTTTTATATTATTCTTGTAAGCATATTTCATTATTTCTGATACATCATTACTACTTTTTGGTCGTATAGCTACCAAAGGTCTCTTATGTATTATTCTCCCAAAATCTTCAGAAACTTCATTAATAGCCTCATCAGAAGTAATAATTTTACCTTCTATCTTTGAACCCAAATCTTTTCTTATTTCTTCTCTTAAACTCATATATCAAGCTCCTTTATTTATAAAATAATTATTAAATAATAAATATAATTAAAAAATAATTAAAATCAATCTATAATGCTCTTTTTGCTTCCTTTGCTTTCTTTGATATTATGGGATAGTTTTAGCGCAGAGGACACAAAGTTATTGCAAAAACCGCAAAGTTTTTATCTACAGCATATCTTTTATTTCTTCAATTAAGCAAAATCTAAACTATTTATGGTAATAATAGAGGAATCCTATAAATTCTACTGACTTTATTAATCTATATTCAAATATCAGACAAAATCATAAATACAATATAAATTAGCTTTTATTTATCTATTTTCCTAAAATTTTTATCTTCCATATTTGAACATTTAATAATTCTTCTGAAAAATCTTCAAAAAAGGCAAATTCTGGTTTAAGTACAATTTCTGCCTTCTTATTTATAAATTCTTTCTTACCATCATCAGTTATTACTAAAGCAAGTCCATCCTTAAAATTAGAACAAGCGCTAAATATTGGTTTTATTATATATTCCCCTTTTTTATTAATATATCCGCATCTGGAATTATCAATTTCTACCATTGCCAAACCTTCACTAAAATACTCTGCATAGCGATATTTAGGCTCTATTACTAATAAGCCCCATTCCTTCTTCAAGATTGTAAGCTCTTTCATATATAAAATCAGAAACAACATCTCCTTTAAAATTAATATAAGCCCACTTATCTTTTAAGCTCACTGCACCTAATCCATTATGAAAATCACATGCTGAATCAGCTTTAGGCTCTATAACTACTTCCCCTTTCTCATTGATAAATGCTATTTTATTATTATTATGATATATCAATGCTAAACCTTCGCTAAAATTGGAGCAATCTTCAAATTTAGGCTTTATAATTATTCTCCCTTCATCATTTATATATCCGCATCGCCTTTCTTCATTATAAAAAGGATATAATTCTTTTTCATTACTATAATTATCAAGAGTCGATCCCCAATTCCAATTACCAATTTTAAAACTATTTAAAGCAAGAATTATAGCTAATAGAAATATATATACCCAAATTGAGCGATTTTAATTTTTAAATACAATAATTAATGTGAAATTTGTATTTTTAAAATAAA
>CAYREJ010000104.1:0-8465 GCA_964423235.1 uncultured Acidobacteriota bacterium
AAGCTCGCAAAGTTCGCAAAGATCTTCTTCTTTCCTTAACTTCTTATCTTCCTAATTTCCTATCTTCTTATCTTCCTAACTTCTTATCTTCCTAACTTCTTATTTTCTTATCTTCCTAACTTCCTTTTCCTTCTCCCTTCGCGTCTTTGCGAGGAATCTCAAAACACACAGAGAAAAATAGCAATATATATACGAATCATCCCATAACCTATCACCTATCACCTATCACCCATCACCTATAACCTATCACCTATCAATTAATTTTTGACTTATTTTAAGACATACCTGTAAGAATTTAAGATATCCTAAGTAATGAATTAAGTTTGAGGATTAGCTCCTATAATAATTATTTAGCTTGGCAATAGCTTTGATCTGAATAGAAACTAATTTAATCAAAGAGGTAAAGTTATGGCAAAAAGAATATTTGTTATTATTTTAATGGTAATGGTGCTATGCGTGTTTGAATGCAGCATATCGGAAGCGATTCCTTATTTTGCGAGGAAATATGAGACTTCATGTTCAACCTGTCATGTAATAATTCCTAAATTAAATAGTTTTGGTATTGCATTTAAGAATAATGGTTATCGGATACCGGGTGGGGAAGAAGAGATGTTAAAGGAGAAGGAGGTAAAATTAGGTTCAGAAGCTTATAAGCGTGTTTGGCCGAAAGCTATATGGCCGGGGGCAATTCCGGGAACTATTCCTCTATCTATGCATATTATGAGTGCTGCTGAATATGCACCTGATGAAGAAGTAAAATTTCAATTTGAATTTCCTCACGAAGTAGAATTTATGACGGGTGGGACTTTAGGAGAATCCATTTCTTTTTTAGGAGAAATAGCCATTGAAGAAGGTGGAATAGAGGTAGAGCGGTATCATATAAATTGGGATAGCATTGGTGATAATACATTATTCAATTTAAAGGCAGGATTTTTTGAAATAGGAGCGGTCCCTTTTTCTCGTTTTTACAAGAAATTAACTCTTTCGGATTATGCTCTTAGCGATTGGAGAGCAATTCCGGGAGGATTCAGATTCCGTTCGCGACAAGCCGGTATTGAATTATGGGGGGCTAATTCAGGGAAAAAAGGTGGAGGTTTAGAATGGGCAGTAGGCGTTGTCAATGGAACAGGGGAACCAATGGATGAAGATAATAATAAAGATTTTTACGGGAGAATTGCTTACAAAATAGGCGGAATGGGATTGACGGGGGCTGGTGAAAGCCTTAATTTAGAACAAGTAGAGAACTGGAGAGATAATTCAATAAAATTGGGAGTTTTCGGTTATAAAGGAAAATCAATGGAAAGCGATTTTAATAGGTTCGGAGTAGATTTTGACTTTTACTATCAGGATTTAAATGTCTATGGAGCTTTTATGAGGGGTAGTGATAAAATAGAAATAGGAGAACTAACTACTGATGCTTTTTTTGTTGAAGCGGATTATGTTTTTTATCCTTGGTTCATAGGAGTTGTTAGATATGATAATGCTAAAACAAAGAATTCTGAAATAATAAATGAGGTAAAAGATATTGTGGCTTCTGCTATTTTTGCAATTAGAGCTAATATTAGATTTGTAGCGGAGCATCAGCATTTTCTTGATAATACTGGAAATCACTTCACCAAATTTAATTTAGATTTTCTTTTTTAAAAGAAAAAAGGTTGCCGCTAAATTATAATAAGCATTTTGCTTTTTATTAATTTAGTGGCAAAATCAATTTATGATATAAGGAGTTAAGCTATGAAACTAATTATAAATATAATGATAATGATTTTAAGCGGAGCGATGGTAATAAATGCTGGAGACATTCATGGGAAGCTAACTTGCAAAAAGGTGAAGAATTGCGAAGGAGCAGTTGTTTATATTGAGAAAGCAGAAGGAAAATTTGAGCCACCGAAGGAACCCGTGGAGATGGACCAAAAGGGATTTCAATTCATACCTCACATTCTTCCAATCTTATCAGGAAGCACCGTTAAATTTTTAAATAGTGATAAAGTTCCTCATAATGTATTCACGCCTGATTATGAAAAATACAATTTAGGAACTTGGCCAACCGGACAAACACGCACATATAAATTTGATAAGTGCCAGAAGTTTCCTTGTGTATACGCACAGCTTTGTTTGGTGCATCCTGAGATGGAAGCTTTCATTGTTGTTTTACAAAATCCATATTACGCGGTAGCAGATGCTTCAGGAAAATATGAAATTAAGAATATACCAGCTGGCAATTATACTTTAGGAGTGTGGCACGAGAAACTAAAAGGAAAAGCACAGAACATCAAAATAGAAGAGAAGGGGATTTTAGAAGTAAATTTTGAATTAAGCAAATAATAGAAGATGATAGTATTGCCTGACTTAAAATATTACATTGACTTAGTGCCTTGCAGGAAAGCTTGTCCTGTAAAGACGAATTCTGGTGCATATGTAAGGGCAATAGCTAAGGGGAATGATATAGAAGGATATATAAACGCTGCAAGTCCAAATCCTTTTGCATCGGTATGCGGGCGCATATGTGCTCATCCTTGTGAATTATTGTGTAGAAGGGGGAAAATAGATGAAGCGATATCTATCAGAGCATTGAAGAGATTTTTAACTGAAAGATACGGACCCGAAAATGCTTTAATGAGAGATAAAGTCTTATTATCGAAGATAGCAGAATTACCGGGAAAAGATAAAAGGTCCAAGATGAAGGTTGCCGTAATAGGAGCAGGTCCTTCCGGCTTAAGCTGTGCTTATTTTTTAAGTTTTTTAGGCTATAAAGTTACGATATTTGAAAGTGCACCAGTAGCAGGCGGAATGCTTTATTTGGGTATCCCGGAATATAGATTACCACGAGATATTATAAGAGCTGAAATAGATAGAATTTTAGATATGGGAGTAGAAATTAAATATAATTTCAAATTAGGTAAAGATTTTTCTATAAATGATTTACTTAATAATGATTATTTAAGTGTATATATTGCTATTGGAGCGACCAAAGGAAAAGCATTAGATATACCTGGTGCTGATTTACCTAATGTATTAAATGGGATTGATTTTTTAATTAATGCTAATTTAGGATATAAATTTGATTTGAAGCATCGAGTATTAATTGTAGGGGGTGGCAATGTAGCTATTGATGTAGCGAGAATGGCATTAAGATATGAAATAATGGGGTGGGAAGATGGAAGCACGCTTGTTGATGCTGCAAGAACTGCTCTCCGGTTAGGAGCACGCAAAGTAGAAATTATTTGTCTTGAATCAAGAGAAGAAATGCCCGCTTATTCTTATGAAGTTGAAGAAGCAGAAAAAGAAGGTATTGAAATTTATCCATCCTGGGGTCCTAATAAAATTTATGTAAAAAATGGAGGTTCAGTAATACTGGAAACTAAAAGATGCACTCGGGTTTTTGATGAGAATGGCAGATTTAATCCCGCCTTTGATGAAAGTGTCAGAGAAGAATTTCAGGCTGATACAATCATATTAGCTATAGGACAGACATTGGATACGGAAAGCTTAAAATTTGATCCAGAAATTGAATTAACCCAAAGAAACACTATTAAAATAGACCCACGCACTTTTATGACTACTAAAAAAGGAGTTTTTGCAGGAGGAGATGCTGTATTTGGTCCAAGAATAGTAATAGACGCAGTTGCTGACGGAAAAAAAGCCGCTTTACGAATGCACGAGTATCTTTCCGGAGAAGAAGTAATAAAAGCTAATCCTGCAGCATTTATTTCTGTTCCTCATTTAAGATGGAAAGAGAATTATGATAGGATAAAAAGGCAAGAAGTTCCTATGCTTCCAGTAGAAAAAAGAATTGGCTTCAGGGAAGTAGAATTAGGATATGAAGAAGCTCAAGCCAGAATAGAAGGGAAGCGATGTTTATGGTGTAATCTCCAAACCATTTTTGATAGCAGCAAGTGCATTCTTTGTGGTGGCTGTGTAGATATATGTCCTGAGAAATGCTTAAAAATAATTGCTGCGGACAGGATAAAAGAAGATTTTTTAAATATAATTAAAGCAGAATTCGGGATTGGGGATAATTGTGGTGCTATTATTAAAGATGAAGATTTATGTATCCGCTGTGGATTATGCGCTGAAAGATGTCCGGTAAATGCTATAACTATGGAAGTCCTCAAATGGGAAGAAACACAAGAAAATGAATTAGCTTATTTTAAATTAGGCATGGAGATGATCCAATGAAAAAAGATAATATTAAAAGAAGGGATTTTATTTTTTACATATTAGGAAGTGGTTCTTTTATAGCAGCTAATTTGGGGTTCATAATAAGTTCCATTAGATTTTTATTCCCTAATGTTTTATATGAACCACAGCGAACTTTCAAAATAGGGAAAGCAAATGATTTTCCTCCGGATTCAATTACTTTTTTAGAAGATAAGAAAATATTCGTTTTTAATAAAGCAGACGGATTTTATTTTATTTCCGGAGTTTGCACTCATTTAGGTTGCACTGTCAAACTACATGGGAATCAATTCGATTGTCCTTGTCACGGTAGCAAGTTTGACATTAATGGTAATGTTATATCCGGACCTGCTCCTAAACCATTGCCTTGGTTTTCTGGATTCTTATCGCCTTCAGGACAGCTCGTAGTGGATATGTCAACACTCGTTAAACCGGATTTTAGATTAAAATTATAGATTTTTGTTATGAATAAGATGAAAAAATTCTTACTAAATATTTATAATTCAATATTTAGAGTAGGATGGCCTAAAACCGATAAAGAAAGATCAGCTGCAATGATATCCAGCTTCTTTCTTCATATTCATTCTGCTACCGTTCATAAAAAGAGTTTGAAGTTTACTTATACTTTTGGATTAGGGTTGATTTCTCTTTTTCTATTTCTGATATTGACGATAACAGGGATTTTGCTAATGATATATTATACTCCCTCAATTCCGCCAGCCATACCCAATGCTTACTTGTCAATAAAAGATTTGGAATTTACTGTTACCTTCGGAAGGATATTAAGGAATGTTCATCGGTGGGCTGCTCATGCAATGGTAGCTGTTGTATTCTTACATATGTGCAGAGTTTTCTATACAGCTGCGTATAAACCTCCAAGAGAATTTAATTGGGTAATAGGTTGCTTCTTATTTTTGATAACCTTAGGTTTAAGCTTTACAGGGTACTTACTACCTTGGGACCAATTATCCTATTGGGCTATAACTGTAGGAACTAATATAGCTTCTTATGCTCCTGTGATCGGTTCTAAAATCAAGTATCTCCTTTTGGGCGGAAATGTAATCGGAGCCACTACTCTATTGAGATTCTATGTTCTTCATTGCATTATTCTGCCTGCGCTGGCATTTTTGCTTATTTTTATTCATATATGGCGAGTTAGAAAAGATGGAGGATTAGCTTGCAGCTATCAGGAAACTAAAAATCAAATAACGGAAGAAAGCATCGGCAATGCCTTTCCAGCCAGTAGTAAAACTTATGGTTTAATGGCGGTAGTAAAAAAAATTGGTAGGTTAAAAGAATATATCCCTGAAAATACTTTGCCGTCTTGGCCCCACCTTCTTTATCGTGAATTGTTGCTGATGCTCATAATTATTATAGCTATTCATGTAATTAGTTTTCTTTTTAATGCTCCGTTAGAACAAATAGCAGACCCAACAAATACCCCCAATCCCGCAAAAGCTCCCTGGTATTTCTTAGGACTTCAGGAATTGGTTTCTTATTCAGCACTCTTCGGCGGCGTCATCATCCCTGCCATCGTTGTTATTCTATTATTTTTGACCCCTTATATTCATAGAAAACCCGGCGGCGAAGGTCAATGGTTTGCTAAAGAAAATCTTATCCCTAACATCCTTTTCACTATCTTTGCTATATCAACAATTATATTAATTATAATCGGATATTATTTTAGAGGTCCAAACTGGAAATTCATTCTTCCCTGGCAAAAAGGAACTTTATGATGAACAATAAAGAATTTTCTTATTTTCATCTATTGTTATTCATTTTGGGAATTGGATTCTTTTTAATTTATGGCATAATTATTTATCAAGAGTACAATGCTGAATGGCGAAGATACCAAAAAGAATTTGTAAAATTAGAGAAAAAAATAAAATCAGCACCCCAATTAAAGATTTATCAAACTAAAATAGGAATCAAACAAATTTATATACCGGAATTAAGTTTAATTGAGCGATGCATAAGCTGTCACTTAGGTATAGAAGACCCGGATTATAAAAATGCCCAAGAACCATTTAGAACTCATCCGGGAAATTATTTAGAAAATCATCCGATAGAAGCTTTTGGATGCACTCTTTGCCATGGCGGACAGGGATATGCTACTACCTATAAAGCTGCTGCTCATAGCATGATAGAATACTGGGATGAACCAATGCTGCCAAAAGAAATTATGGAAGCCAATTGTGGAAGATGCCATCACGGATTGAATGTCCCTAATGCTTACAGATTAAATGAAGGAAGAAAATTAATTGCAGATTCCGGCTGCTACAATTGCCACGATATTCCCGGTTATGAACAGTATGAATTTGTAGCCCCGGAATTAGATACAGAAGGAAACAAAGTTTATATCGGATGGTTGTTCAGATGGTTGAAGAATCCTAAAAAATATTCCCCTACTTCAAGAATGCCCCGATTCCGCTTGAAAGACAATGAAATAAAAGCGTTAGTCGCTTTTATCCTTTCACAAAAAACTAAACCAATAATAGATGAAAGCTTATTGGATTTATCTAAAGGCGATTCGGAAGAAGGAAAAAAAATATTTGGCGAGGCTCGCTGCATTACTTGCCACTCCATTGAAGGAAGAGGTGGTAAAATAGCTCCTGATCTCTCTCATGTAGGAAGCAAAATTAAACCCGCTTGGATTTATAGCTTCTTGAAAGATACGCATTTCTATTTCCCATATACTAAAATGCTTCAATATAATTTTAATGAAAAACAACTTATTGACTTGACTGCTTATCTTTCACAAGAATTAATTGATTACGATTATCCCCCCGAAGAAGAAGCAAAAGTAAAATTCTACGACTACGATTTGGCTAATGCCGGTAAAAAAGTAT
The DNA here is from genome assembly GCA_964423235.1 of uncultured Acidobacteriota bacterium. Lineage (GTDB taxonomy): Bacteria > Acidobacteriota > HRBIN11 > MFGW01 > MFGW01 > CAYREJ01. The sequence goes on from CAYREJ010000104.1 coordinate 7,029, forward strand.
TCGAAAATTATGGTTGCTATTCTTGCCATAAAATGAAAGGGTTCGAGAATTTAGGAAAAATCGGTCCTACTCTTGCCGGTATTGGTTCAACGAATCCCAATAAGCTTGATTTTCACGATATAAAAGATGTTCAACCTAACTTGGTAAACTGGCTATTTCTAAAAATAACTAAACCTGATTTCATTGGAGAAAATGCAAAAATGCCTACTTATGATTTTACACCTGAACAAGCTGCAAAAATTGCTATCGCTTTGCTCAGTATCAAAAAAGAATCGCTTCCTGCAAACAAGGTTATAAAAACAGAAGCTCCTGCTGTATATAAGGCTCAGGGGGAATTCGGGAAAATAATTGATAAATATAGATGTCTATCTTGTCATTCTATAAATTCTTTCGGAGGTACATTATCAACTGTTCCTCTTGAAGAGATTGGTAGCAAATTACAAAAGGATTATTTAATTAATTATCTTCTGAACCCGGGCGCCGTTAGAGTTAATTTAGAAGAAAGGATGCCGCAATTTTATATGAAGGAAGCAGAGGCTAAAATCATTGTGGATTATTTTACTAAAGTATTTTTGAATGACCAATGGGATAATTATCAAATAGACCTAACTAATGAAAGCGTAAGTAAAGGGAAAAGATTATTTGATGAGCTTGGTTGCATTGGTTGTCATATAGTCGGTGATAATGGTGGCTATGTGGGTCCAAATTTGAATAATGCTGGTGATAGGTTAAAAGCCGGTTGGATAGCTGCTTGGCTAAAAAATCCACAAGCTCATAATCCGGATACAATCCAGCCAAATTATAATTTATCAGATGAACAAATAAAATACTTAACATCCTATTTAATGTCTTTGCATGAAGAATAAAAATATTTACAAAATTTGTTTATTTATATTTTTTGGATTTTTGTTGATACAATTTAATTGTGCAAAAGAAAGGGCTCAATCAAATAAGAAGGATATAGCGCTGGAAGCACTTCTTTCTGCTGAAAGAGAAGAAGGATTGACTTATCAACAGAGCATCGGCAAAAGATTATTTATCCATTATTGCAGTTCTTGTCATGGTGCAACAGGAGAAGCAGATGGAATAAATTCTTACAATCTGAATCCAACACCACCCAATTTAAAAGAAAGTCTTAAAAAAAGCAAAGAAGATGAGATAAGGAAAATAATTGAATATGGCTCATCTTCCATTCATCTTTCTCCTTTATCCCCACCTTACAAATATACATTAAAGAAAGAAGAAATTGATGCCATCCTATCTTATCTATTAAAAGGAATCGCATATCCTAATCAATAAATCTGTATGGGCGTATGGCAATACGCCCCTACATAAATTTTTAATTGGTCAGTTTTCTGAAAAATTATTGCTTTGAGGGTCCCTTATTCAATTTATTGCTTATATTTTTTAACCACAAAGGACACAAAGTTATCACAA
>CAYREJ010000105.1:0-8408 GCA_964423235.1 uncultured Acidobacteriota bacterium
ATATAAGCAATAAATTGAATAAGGGACCCTCAAAGCAATAATTTTGCAGAAAACTTCCAATTACACTGAAAGGTAATTGAAAAGAAGTTAAGAAGTTAGGAAGATAAGAAAAATTAGAAGGAATAAAGAGAAAAAGAAAGAAGTGTCCTCTGTGGTAAATAAATAAAGTTCTTATAATATGCTACTTTTTAGATTATAAAATATTTCAGCATATTTTTCCCCAAATATTTCTATTGAATAATTATTTTTTACATATTCTTTATTATGCTCGCTTATTTTTAATTTTTTATTTTTATCTTTCTTCAGCCCCTTAACTATATCAACTATTTGTTTTATATTACCCGGACGAACAAGAAATCCATTATCTTCTTTAATAAAATCTTTGGGTCCTCCAGCATCTCCAGCTATTACAGGAAGCCCAGCCATCATAGCTTCTAAATAAACTATCCCAAATGCCTCATGTTCCGATACCATTATAAATGCATCGGAAATTGAAAATAAAGAATATTTATCTTCTTCAGGTACATATCCCTTCAATATTACTCTATCTTCCATACGCAATTCTTTAATTAAATTTTTTATCCTGCCTTTTTGAGGTCCATCTCCTATTATTATTAGCTTAAATTCTTCATCTAAATAATTCATTGCATAAACTAAATCTTCTAATCTTTTCCTTTTTACCAATCGGCACGCAGTTATTAAAATAAAATCTTCGTCATTAAAGTGATAAGAATTTCTTTTTTCTTTGGGAATATCTCTCAATGTAATTCCGGGTGGAATTATTTTTATTTCTTTTTTTATTTGATAAATTTCTTCAATTTTTAATTTAATATCAGAAGAAAGAGCTATGATCAAAGAAGCTTTATTTAAAATCCACCTATTTACTTTTTTCAATAAAAAATTTTGAGATGGAACTAATTTCCTTGTATTATCATAAATATCTGCCCCCATAGCGCTAATTACAAATTTAGTTTCTTTATTTTTCAAAAGAAGCGCTGCTATTAAACCTGAAGGAAAAGAAAAATGGGCATTGACTATATCTGGTCTTTCTTTTTCCAAAATTCTTTTTCCTATGCTCAAGCCTTTTAAAATAAAATAGAGCATAGGCAAAAGTTCTCCTTTGAATTTGCTTTTCTGCATTATAGGTTTTATGGGATAAAAAACTGCAGAAGAGGTATTTTGCTTATGGGGAAAGCCTTTTACAAGCAGATGAATTTGAAATTTTCTTTTCTGTAGTTGTTCAACTAAATTGTAAGTAATATAAGCACCGCCGCCATAATAAGGTGGATATTCATGGCTAATTATTAAAATCTTCATTAAAAGATTTATGCAGGGAGGAATTTCCTGTTTTTATTCATCAAATTGACTGCTTTAGAAGCTGTATGAGATAAGCCGAGGTTGAATAATAATCCTAAAGCTTTATTAGCAAAGTAATATTTTGCATCCAAAAAGAAATATTTTTTTCTCTCCGGAACTAAATATTTACATTCTTCCGGCAGCATTACTAAACTAACTTTTACATTAGGAGCAACACCGATTGGTAGCTTCTTTTCCATACAAGCAATATAAAGGCGTTGAAAGATGGGCAACATATCTTCAAGTTTCGGAGGGGGAACATCCTGATAATCAGTTCCTATAAGCGGTCTAAAAACACAAACTGTCGGTATCGCTCCTACACTTGTTATCCAATCAATAGCAGCCATCGAACTCTCTGGAGATTCTAACCCCGCTACTATCTCCCCATTGCAAGTCTCAAATATTTTAGCGCAAAATTCCACCGCATCTAAATATCTTTTTAATCCATATTGACTATTTTTCCCCGGGCATACTTCTACAAATCTTTTCTCATCAAAAATTTCAAAGCAAAATGATACTCTATTTACTCCTATCTTCTTCATATAATAATAGCGATTTAAATCATGATGAGGGGGCGTCTGTATACCTATTAGTAAACCTAATTCTCTCTTTATTTTCACTATGTAAGGCTCAAGAATATCTAAATAAGTATCTCCATCATAATGACCAGTGTTAAAATCAACATATGTAATTTTGGATTCCTTACGAGCAGCTACAACCGTTTCAAATACTTCATTTACAGATTTATCATCTGCGTCATCTACACCTAAATTAAGACCCACTGAACAAAATTTGCAATTAACTTTAGGCTTTCTTAACCAATAATCACATACTTTTGAAGGATAGATAGCTAAATAAGTTCCCTGTAAAGTCCCTATCATTGACATTATTTTCCCTGTTGATGTCTTCATATTATACCACTTGGGTTGTGGTGCTAATTTTATCTCACATATTTTTTCATCTTCCCTATAAATAAAATATTTGCCATTCTTTCTTCGCAAAATATATGGAGAATCTTTTACGAATTTCTCCACCACCGGAACATTAGTGTGCATATTTTTCGGCAAGATAATTTCTAAACCGCTACCTAATCCTGCTCTGGTTCTCATTATTTTCCTTCCACCATCTTGCTCAATAAAACAACTTTCATCTAATCTCATCCCTTTGCAATATAAATCCAACTTAAGTAAAGCTGGATTAGTTCTTATATCTAATTCCATAATCATCCACCTCATTTTAAAAATTTTTCAAATCATCCCCGCTCAATATAACAAAAGCACCCGCCATCTTTTTATTATGAGATAAACTCAAATAAATCCTCTTGACCCCCATTTCCTCTGACTTTTCTAAAGCTTTCCTATGTAATATTATAAAAGGTTCTCCATGCTCTTTATTCTTGATTTCAATGTCAGTCCATCTTATCCCGCTTCCTATTCCTACCCCTAAAGCTTTCATCATTGCTTCCTTTGCTGCGAAACGAGCACTATAATTTTCATATTTATTTCTATGCCTCTCGCAATATTCTATTTCTGCTTTAGTAAATAATCTAATTTTTGCCCTCTCCTTATATCTCTTCATTAATTCTTCTATCCTTTCTATCTCAATTATATCTACTCCTATTCCCTTTACCTCCATCCTAATTTTCTTCCTACTGAAGCTTTTGCCTTATTAATGAATTTAAATTGTATTTTTTTAATTTCCTATACAAATGCCGTCTATCTATTTTAAGAATTTGAGAAGCTTTTGATATGTTTCCACTACAATTCTTAATTATTTCACATATGTATTTCTTTTCAAATTCTTCTCTGGCACTCTGCAAACTTTTATTAGGATTAATTTCGCTAAAGCTGATCCCTTCAAAAGCACTTTTGCTATTATCTGATAAAGAAATACCAGGCACTTTGTAAACTGATAATATATGCTCTTCTTGAATTACCTCAGAATTAATCATTATTACTAATCTTTCTATTATATTCTTTAGTTCTCTAACATTTCCCGGCCAATCATACTGCTTTAAAAGTTCAATCGCTCCTTTTGTTATCTCTTTTGGCTTCTTTCCATATTCTTCTGAAAAAAGATGAATAAAATGATCCACCAACAAAGGTATATCGCTTTTCCTCTCCCGCAATGGCGGTATATATATAGGTATTACATTTAACCTAAAAAATAAATCTTCTCTAAAATTTCCTTTTTTAATTTCATTAGTTAAAGATTTATTAGTTGCAGAAATAATTCTTACATCAATAGAAACTGATTTAGTGCTTCCGAGCGGTTCAAATTTTTGCTCTTCTAAAACTCTTAGCAATTTTGATTGAGTTCTTAAACTCATATCCCCTATTTCATCCAAAAATAATGTTCCTCCATTAGCTATTTCTAATTTCCCCGCTTTATTTTTCAATGCACCTGTAAAAGCTCCTTTAACATACCCAAATAATTCACTCTCTATTAAATCCTCAGGAATAGCAGCACAATTCAATTCTGCAAAAGTTTCATTGCTTCTTAAACTTTTTAAATGAATATTCCTTGCTACTAATTCTTTGCCGGAACCATTTTCACCATAGATCAAAACTCTTCCATTCGTTGGAGCTGCCCTCTCTATATCTTCTTTTAGTTTTAATATTTTTTCACTATTCCCTACAAGAATATATTTATCATATATTTTCTTCTTTAATAATCTATTTTCCTCTTCAAGCTCTTTATGTTTTAAAGCATTCTGTATTACTAATATAGTCTTTTCCATTGATAAAGGTTTTTCAATAAAATCATAAGCACCAAGCTTGGTTGCTTTAACAGCTGTTTCTATATTTCCATGAGCAGAAATAATGACTACTGCTATATTTGAATCTAATAATTTTATTTGCTCCAAAGCAGCTATCCCATCCATTCCGGGCAACCATATATCTAATAGTATTAAATCAAAATTCTCTCTGCTTAGCCTCTCTAAACATTCTTCAGCAGTAGCAACTGCCTCTACATCAAAACCTTCATCAATTAAAATGGAACTCAAAGATGACCTTATTCCTAAATCATCATCTACTATTAAAATTTTATTCTTTGCCATAATATAAAATTCCTATATAGGTAATTCAATTAGAAATTTAACCCCTTTTTGAACATTATCATCTAATTTAATGTTGCCCCCATGATCAGATATAATTCTTTCTACAATAGCAAGTCCTAACCCCATTCCTTTCTTCTTCGTGGAATAATAAGGAACAAATATTTTATCTCTCTCTTCCGGTGGGATTCCCGGTCCATCATCCATAACTTCTATTGTTGCTACTGAGTTTGCCGCATCATAACTTGTAGAAACAGTTATTTTCCCTTTTCCTTGCATAGCCTCAATCGAATTTTCAAATAGATTCATCATTACTCTCTTCAATTGCTCAGGATCGCCATTTAACATCGGCATATTCTTATCAAAATTTGTTTCAACATTTATCCCCTTTAAAACTCCATCATACATATTAATTGCATTCTCAATTACTAAATTTATATCAATGGTCTTCTTATTTATTGCTGGCAATCTCGCAAAGCGAGAAAATTCATTAACAAGCGTTTTAAGTGTCTGAACCCCTTCTATTATATTGCTTGCGTCCTTTAATAGAACATTCCTTAAATATCCGTTGTCTTCCATTATCTTCTTCCTAATATGTTCAGCAGATAATTGAATTGGTGTTAAAGGATTATTTATTTCATGAGCAATCCGACGCGCTATCTCTTGCCAAGTAATAACTTTCTGAACCTTTACCATTTCTGTCAAATCCTCTATCGCCATTACTATCCCTTTAAATTGATTATTCGTATCTATTAAAGGCGATAAATATATCCTTAAATGCTTTATCCTCCTACATATATTTAATTCCAATTCCAACTCCTTAGATGTTTTCTTCTTGCTTAAATAAGAAGCTATTACTTCCGATATCTTTTCCAAACCATTCTTTATAAAAAATTCTTTGTAAGGTTGACCTGCTTTTATATTGGAAGGTAGCCTTAAAATTTTACAAGCAGCAGGATTTATCGTAGAAATTAAATCATTCTCATCTATCGTTATAACCCCCGTCGTTATCGCATTTAATATCGTCTCTATATATCTACGCCTTTCCTCTAATGATAAATTAATATTCTTTAATTCTATGTTTGATCTCTCCAGCTCCTCTTTGCTTAATTTTATTTCTTCAGTCATTTTATTAAAAGAATTTATAAGAATCCCTATCTCATCACTGCTCTCAAAAGTAATTCTATAATCTAAATCCCCAGCAGAAATTTTCTTGGTTCCTTCTGCCAACATCTGAATAGGCACAGTTATCTCCTTTGCTAAATTAAAACCTATCCAACTTACACCAAATAATATCAGTAAGGTTATCATTAAAAATAAATTAAAATAATATCTTTTGATAGGTTTTTTCAAGTATGATAATTCCTTATATTTATTAAAAGAAGCTTTTGCTAACCAAGCTTTTTTGGAAATACCAGGATCAACATAAGTCGCCACTGAAACATATCCAATAATAATATTATTATTATGCAACGGCGCCGCAGCTCTTATATAGTCTCCATCTTTATATGAAATCGTCTCTAAATAACTTTTATCCGACATTATCATTTGATTAGCCTCTTCACTAATCACAGGGTAATTTTCTTCAGGTTTCTTTGCTAAATTAATAACCTCATCTCCTATCTTCACTTCTACTGTTTCAAAATCATTATCCTTCATTTTCTCTTCTAAAAAAGCTTCTAATAATTTTCTGTTTCTTTTAAGCCATAACCCTTTAATCTCAATCCTATCGGACATAGATTTAGCCACATTATTTACTTGCCTTTTTAATGTAGTATAATATTTATCCGATATATCATTAGCTTTGCTTAAAACATCTTCTACAGGTGTCTTAAACCATCCTTCTATGACCCTGTTTATTAAATTTACCCCAGATATTACTAAAAGAATTGATGGTATCAACGCCAATCCTAAAAAACTTACTACAAGCTTTACTTTAAATTTATACCCTAATACCTTTCTCTTCTTCTCTATATATAAATTTCTTAAGTATCTGCCATGCAAATATAACAATACCAAAATCAATATAAAACAAATATTCCATAATGCCCATAATAATATCTGATTTCTAAAAAATTGAACTGAATAAGAATTCGCCCTCTCTATTAGCATCTCTATTATAAATAAAACCCCTATTAATCCAATTAAAATTATTCCTATCCACTTTTTTTTATCATTCTTAAATTCAAAATATTTCATCTCTTTTTTCCTAATTTTATATTTAATTTAATTTATACCACTTTTAAACATTCTTTTCAATAGTTATAATTGAGTTTATAGAGTTTATAGAGTTTATAGAGTTGAGAGTTTATAGAGTTCCACAAATACTTGTCCTCAATCCAAAATGCTTAACGCTTGCATTTATCTTATTTTAACCTAATCTGTGTTTATCTGTGTTAATCTTTATTTATCTGTGTTAATCTTTCTTCGGTCTACGGGTCGTAGATTATTGCCTATGTATCTTGATTCCTATAACCCATGACCCATAACCCATGACCTATTACATAGAGGAAGGAGAAAGAATTTGATTAAATGAAATTTTACCAGAGGGTAATTTAAATCCTTCTACTAATATCCATTTATCTTTATTTCTCAATAATTCTGCAACTAATTGACAATGAAGAGAATGTCCTGCTTTATATGCATTAATTTCAGCTAAAATAGGATACCCCAATAAAGAAAGGTCCCCTATTAAATCTAAAATTTTATGCCTAACAAATTCATCTTTAAATCTTAATCTATTATTTATAATTGAATTTTCACTAAGAACGATAGCATTATGAAGACAGCCCCCTAATGCTAAACCATTCTTTCTCATAATCTCTACATCTTTTAGAAAGCCAAAAGTTCTTGCGGGAGAAATCTCTTCCTCAAAGGTTCTTTTATTTATTACGAAACTTCTTTTTTGGCTGCCAATGGAAGGATGATCAAATTCAATATAATATGTTATCTGAAATTTATTAGAGGGCTTTGCTTCAATATATTTATCCTTATCTCCTATAAAAATATTATCAAGAAGTTTAATATAAGGCTTCCTTTTATTTAACCTCTTTATGCCGGCTTCATTAAATAAAATTAAAAAAGGAGAAGAAGAGCCATCCATTATAGGAATCTCTTCAGCATCAACATAGATATCTATATTAGAGATTCCTAATGCGTATACAGTAGCTAAAAGATGTTCTATCGTAGTTATTGAATAACCATTTTTGCTAAGAGTAGTTGCATAATTTAATTGAGATATATAATCGCTTTTTGCTTCTATTAAAAAATTATTTTTATCAGCACGAAAGAACCTTATTCCTTTATTTTCTGAAGATGGGGATAAGGTAAGATTAACTTTTCTTCCGGAATGAAGACCTATCCCTGCGCATCTTACCTCTTTAGCTATTGTCTTTTGGAAAATCATTCTCGTCGCTTATCAATCCAAATGCCATCTTTGAATTATATAAAAATTGCGATTCAGACACGCTTTTGAATTCTTCGTCCTTCTTTTTCTCATTGGAATGTGGCTTTATTACCACTTAAGAGGAAAAATAGAGACATTTATGCCTCATTCTTTATCCGCTAACAATATAGTCTCTACTGCCTCCTGAAAGTAATCAGGAAATGGTGGAAGCTTCGGCGAGACTCTTTGTTTATAATGTTGTCTGGCTAATGTTAAATCTTCTTTTAATTTCTCCAACAATTCGCTTTTAGCTTTTATCTTGTGAATTAAATCCTGATTATACAATTTAATTTCAGAAACAATGAGACGTGAAATTCGTTGGGCTTCTTTAATTTCAGCATCCAAGTTTTCAGAAATAAACATTGGAGATGTTAATTCTCTCTTTTCATCTACATCAAAAAGCCAAATTGCAAAGCAGCCCTTACATTTGATTCTTAAAATTTTATTTGGATATAAGCTTTCATTTAACTTAGCCTGTCTATTACAATGAGGACATTTTATTATCATATTTTAAATTTTATCATCAATTTATTTTAATAGTCAAGGAAG
>CAYREJ010000106.1:0-8391 GCA_964423235.1 uncultured Acidobacteriota bacterium
AATTGTTCTCATAGATGTGATCTTTGTGGTTTATAATTTTTTTGCCATTGGCTTTGCTTTTAGCATTTGGAATAAACTGACTATTTACAAATGAGGATGATCATTCCGATTACCGATTATCAGATTAACTCATTCCATATTTTGGTGGTAAAATTATTATTTTTATAAATTATGAAAAAAGCTATTCATCAATTTTTAACAGGCTTTTCCAGAGGAGATGCGATAAGCGATTATACTATTGAAATACAAAAAATATTAAAATCTCGTGGGTATAATTCAGAGATTTTTTGCGAATATTTAGACCCCAGATATAAAAGTAAAGGGTATCGTTTTGCTAAATATTTTGATTATAAATCAGAGGATGATTTAATAATATTTCATTATTCAATGGGCTCATACATAGTTCCGTTTGTATATGAAGAGGCAAAAAGAATTATATTAATTTATCATAATATTAGTCCGCATTATTATTTTAGGAATATAAATTTAAATGTTTACAAAGAGTGTCTTTTAGGAAGGGAGTGGCTTTCATTATTTGTTAATAGAGTAGAGAAAGCTATTGCTGATTCGGAGTATAACAAAAAAGAATTGGAGGATTTTGGATTCAAGAATGTGAAGGTTTTACCGATCAAGATTAATTTTAATAAATTTGATGAAGAGACATCTTCAGCGCTTATTAATAAATATAGGAATAGCAGAATAAATTGGATATATATCGGAAGGATAGCGCCTCACAAAAAGATTGAAGATGTTATAATGACTTTTTATTTTTATCAAAGGTATTTTTGTAGCAGGTCAGGATTATTTTTAGTTGGAATCTACAAAGGATTTGAGAGATATTATTATAGTTTGATAAGGATGATAAAGGATTTAGGAATAAGAGATGTGATATTTACTTCGCATGCCTCTACCAGAATTCTTTCATCACTTTTAAGAGCATCCGATATTTTCATAATATTAAGTGAGCATGAGGGATTTTGTGTTCCTTTATTGGAAGCTATGTATTGCGGGGTGCCAGTAGTTGCTTCCGAAGCGGGAGCAATTCCTTACACTTTAAAGGATGCTGGGGTAATAGTGAAAGAGAGAAATTATTTAGCTATTGCAGCTTTAATTAATGAAATCTTGAATAATACAGATTTACGGAATAAAATAATACAACAACAATTTAAGGTAATCCGAGAATATAAAGATTATAATTTTGAAGAAGAATTCATGAGGGTTATAGGGATTTAATTTTAAAAATGGGGATAGATAAGATAATACAATTAGTGCCGGCATTTCATTATGGTGATGCGATAGGAGAAAGTATAAGGTCTTTAAGGAGGTGGTTAGATCAAGTAAAGATAGAAAATTATATATATTCATTGCAAATTGATGATATTCTTACAGAAGAAGCGAAACTTTATCCTAATGAAAAACCTGAAAGCACTGATAATTCTTTAATTATTTTGCATTATGCTTTACCATCGGAATTAAGCAGGATATTTGTTCAGCTAAGGGGAAAGAAGATCTTGCTTTATCATAATATAACTCCTCCGGAATACTTTTTACTCTGGAAACCGGAGTTAGCTCTTCTAACGCTGTATGGTAGGGAGGAATTGAAATCTCTTCAAGAGGTTCCGGATTTAGCCCTTGCTGATTCAGAATACAATAGAAAAGAGCTGGAAGATTTGGGATTTAAAAATACTATGGTTTGTCCGATTTGGATTCCTTTTGAATTATATGAGAATAAATACAATGAAATTTTATCAGATATGATGAAAGATAAGGAAAATTTTTTATTTGTAGGAAGAATTGTTCCGAATAAAAAAATTGAAGATATAATAAAAATAGTATATTGGTATAAGGAAAACTTGAATGCGAATATTCGGTTAATTTTGGTAGGGAAATATAATACAGTGCCAAGATATTATTATTGGTTGAAGGAATATGCGAAAGGGTTGAATTTAAGCGATGAGGATATTTATTTTACTGGGCATGTTAGCTATGAAGAATTAGCAACTTATTATAAGATAAGCAAAGTATTTATTTCAATGAGTGAGCATGAAGGGTTTTGTGTGCCATTAGTAGAGGCGATGTATTTTAGTTTACCGGTTATTGCCTATGAGAGTGCAGCGGTGCCGGAGATAATGGATACTGCGGGGGTTGTTGTTAAGACTAAGCAATTTGAATATATAGCGGAACTAATCAATGTAATTTTAATAGATAAAAAGATTAGGGAATCTATAATTACTTCTCAGAAGAGGAGATTGGAATATTTTTCCAAGGAGAATATGGAAAAGAGATGGAGGAGCATTTTAGATAAATTTTTATAAGGGGAATAGATATGAGCAAGAAAATAGGTATAGTGATACAGAGGTATGGATTGGATATAGTAGGTGGATCTGAGTATTTATGCCGGCAGATAGCAGAGAGACTTGCCAAGACTTATCAAGTAGATGTGCTAACAACTTGTGCTAAAGATTATATTACTTGGGCGAATGAATACAGTGTAGGGAAATCAAGGGTTAATGGTGTAAATATAATAAGGTTTGCTAATGAGAAAGAGAGGAATTTAGCAGAATTTAATAAATATTCAGAATGGATATATAATAATTCACATAGTGTAGAGGATGAATTAAGATGGTTAGAGATGCAAGGTCCTGTTTGCCCCGAATTAATTAAGTATATAAGGGAACAAAGTTCTAATTATAATATTATGATATTTTTTACTTATCTATATTATCCTACCTATTACGGAATAAAAGAGTGCCAGAGCAAAATTATTTTAGTTCCGACGGCTCATAATGAACCTGCGATAAAATTAGATATTTATAAAGAAATTTTTTCTAAAGCGAATGCTATAATTTTTAATACATCATCTGAAAGGAATTTGGCAGCGAATCTATTTGATTTGGACAATAAAATTATACTTGTTATAGGGACTGGGGTTAGGATACCGTCAAAATTAGATAAGAGAATCTTTAAAAAGAAGAATGGATTAGAAAAAGATTATATAGTGTATGGTGGGAGAATAAATGTCGGCAAAGGTTGCGATGAGCTAATTAATTATTATTTAAAATACAAAATGAGGAATTTAGATTATCCTTATTTAATATTATTTGGAAAATTGGAAATGGAATTACCTGCTACTACGGATGTAATTTATTTAGGATTTATCTCAGAGCAAGAAAAAGATGAAGTATATGCTGGAGCAAGAGTTTTAGTTGTTCCTTCTGCATATGAAAGTTTATCGTTAATTTTATTAGAAGGATTTGCTTGTGGCACGCCCGCTTTAGTTAATTCTGCTTCACCGGTTTTAGTTGATCATTGTATCCAAAGCAAAGCAGGGTTGTATTATTCTAATTATGATGAATTTGAATATATGCTTTCTTTACTTCTTCAAGATAATCAATTAAGAAATATTATGTCTAAAAATGCAATAAGATATGTAAAAAATAATTTTAATTGGTCTAAAGTTATAAATGAGTTTACTGCTTTAATTGAGCAAATATCTTAATGAAAGTATGAAGGAAGCAAAAACATTTGGTTTTCAGTGGCATATAACGAATCTATGTAATCTTCGTTGCAAACATTGTTATCAAAGGGATTTCAGTCGGAAAAAAGATTTAGATACTTTTACTTTGATTGAAATAGCAAAAATAATTTCCGCATCTCTTTCAGACAAAATTATTTCAATTAATATTACAGGCGGGGAACCATTTTTCAGAAAGGATTTATTTGATATTCTTAATTATTTAGAAGGGGTTAATAATGTATATGAACTTAGCATAATTAGTAATGGAATTGCTCTGGCACCTCATCTTATTGAGCAAACAAACAAGTTCAGTAAATTAAAGAAAATTAAGATTTCTATTGAAGGAGCGGATGCAGCTTATAATGATTACATAAGGGGCAAAGGGAGTTTTGATAAAATTATTAAGAATTTTGAGTTATTAAGGGAGATTTCTAATAAGGAAAAAATAATAATGTTTACAATTGGGAGCTATAATTATAAGAATTTGAAGGGGATGCTAAATTTCGCAAGAGATATATCTGCTGATGGGATTATAATAGAAAGATTTGTTCCCTTAGGTAAAGGGAAGCAGATAAGAGATTGTTTTTTAAGGAATTATCAATGGTTAGAAGTAGTAAAAAGAATAATAGAGTATTCAGAAATAGAAATGGAGCCTGAAGAACTCCTGCCTTATAAAGCTTTTTATATATCTTTCAGGGGGACAGAAGAAATTAAGGGAGCTTTATGTAATCTTGGTGGAGATACGATGGCATTAATGCCAAATGGTGATGTTTATCCTTGTAGAAGATTGCCAATTAAAATAGGGAATATTTTAGAAGATGATTTTAAAGATATTTTAGAGAAGCTGATAAAATTTAGGCAAGATATAGAGAATAATATAAAAGGTAGGTGCAAAGAATGTAAGATAGATGATTGCATAGGCTGCCGTGCTGTTGTATATGCTTTGACTGATGATTTATTTGAGGAAGATTTTCAATGCTACTATTATTCTTTAAAGCGTTCAGTGTGTAAGATAGAAAATTAATTTCATAATAGGTTATTCAGGAAATTTACAATAGCTTTATAAGCTTTTAAGCGATTTTTTAATTTTAAGATACCATGCCCTTCATCGGGAAAAGCTATAAGTTTGACTTTTCCTCCTTTCTTTTTAATTTTGTTTGCAATTTGAACAGCTTCTTCGAAAGGCACTCTTATATCGTTTTTCCCATGAATAATAAGAAGAGGAGCAGTAATTTTATGCGCATATGTTAAGGGAGAAATTTTTTGAAGGAATATTTTATCATCATCAGGGTCTCCATATTCAGATATACGCCATTTTTGTCTATAAGTAGCTGTTCTTTTTAGAAAGGTGATGAAATTTGATATACCGAAGAGTTCAATACCTGCGCTGAATAAATCAGGATATAAACCCAATGAAGCCAATGCGATAAAGCCACCGTAACTTGCTCCCATTATTGCTATTTTATTAATCTTAAATTCTTTTTGTTGTTTTAGCCATTTAGCAGCCATCTGTATATCCTTAATTGCATCAATGCGTTTATATTTATCATCTAAATGAGAATAATTTTTTCCGTAGCCTGTGCTACCTCTTATATTAGGTTCAAGTATGGCAAAGCCTTCATTTAGCAAATATTGATAAATTGGATTAAATTTAGGACGAGCTTGAGCCTCAGGTCCGCCATGAACCATTATTATTGCAGGAAATCTCTCTTTATTCTTCGGTTTATAAAAAAAAGATGGAATTTCTAAATCATCAAAGCTTTTATACTTTATGAGTTCAGGTTCTATGAAGCTTTCCGGAGGTATTCCCGCTTTATCACTAAAAGTTAATTGTGAGACTTCTTGTTTGTTAATATCAAATAGCCATATATCAGGATTATCCTTTGAGCTTGTATAAACAAAAGCTAATTTGGCACTATTATTTGAAAATTCTAAATTGAAAATCAAACCATGCAATCCTTCAAACCCCCAATCCTTTTTTGTCTTGAGATCTTTGATTATCAAGTTAGATATTCCATCTATATTGATAGTATAAGCTAAATATCTTCCGTCTTTGCTTAATTCAAATTCTTCATAATCATAAGGAATTGTCTTGAAAAATTCTAATTCTTTATTTTCTATATTCAATTTAGCCAATTGCATAAAATTATTGTTGTAATCAGTAATTAGCCATATAGCTGAATCATCAGCATTGAATTTGGCGTTTTCATATTTAGCATCTCCTTTATGAGGAGTTAAAAGCTCGATTTCTCCACTTTTCCATTTTAATAGATATAAATTAGCATTAGAACCGCTCACTATTTCTTTTAGTAAAATATATTCATTATTGTGTGCCCAATCTTCTACAAGAAAGGTAGAATTCGATTTATAAACCATTTTAATTTCGCCCGTGCCTATTTCTTTTATATAAACATCAAAGAATTCTTTTTCTCTCTCATTAGAGGTAAAAGCTATCATTTTGCCATCCTTTGACCAAGCCCCAAAATTGTAAGTGGCAGTCGGGGACTTGCTGATTAATTCTATGGCAGTTCCATTAATATCTGTAATGTATAATTGGATATTTTCATTACCGCCATTATCCATACCAAAAATGATTTTATCTTCTGAAGGGGACAAAGATAAAAATCTTACAGTATCATTAAAATATGTAAGCTGATTAGCCCATCCACCACTGCTCTTTATCTTCCAAATTTGATTTACTCCAGTTATATTAGTTAAAAAAGCTATGTATTCATCATCATAAGAAAATACAGGATTAGTTGCAGACCTTATGTTCAAATATTTTTCTAAAGGAATTTTTGCAGATTCAGCTCTAAATCCGGCTAATAATGTAATAGTAATATAAATAAAGATAATTATTTTTCTTGCCATTTTTAATAAAAAAATAAATATCATTTTACAATACCTCTGTCAAGCATTAGCGAGGCAATTAGTCAGTTTTTTCCAAAGAACTAAGCAAAATTGTTATCATACTTCATAAAAATAATATCGTTTAAAATTAAACCACGAGATTACACAGATTATCACAAGATTTCAGCCACAGAATTTCACAGAAGAGCACAGAATATCTTATTTCTGTGTTATTCTGTGTGCTTCTGTGGCTAATATCTTGTGTAAATCTTGTGATAATCTTGTGGTTTAATATTTTTCCTTGCTTTTGGAGAAAACTATTTATTTTGGATTTAGTGCCTAACATTGACTACCTTGGAACTTTGCCGCTTTAATAAAATTAAAAAAGCAATCAAGAAAATCGATAAAAAACATAACCAATCACCATATTTGGAATACATTGTTTTTTCATTGCTAAAATAAATTTTATCAATGATAACCTCATCAGTAAATAATCCACCTTTTTTTATTTCTACGCCTACAGGATTAATGATACCGCTAATTCCTGTATTGGCTGCCCTAATTAAATATCGGCTATTCTCAATAGCTCTTATCTTTGCCATAGCATAGTGCTGATAAGGAGCAGAGGTTTTTCCAAACCAAGCATCATTAGTAATAGTAACCAAAAGTTCAGCCCCTTCCTTTACAAACCTCTTGCTTATTTCTGGAAAAATTACCTCATAACATATCATACATCCAAATTTAGAAGAATTTATTTTAAAAATTTTGTATTCTTTACCCGGTGTAAAGTCTTCCATCCCTTCAACTAATTTATCTATAAAAAATAAAACCCTCCTGAGTGGAACATATTCTCCGAAAGGGACAAGATGCATCTTTGCATATTTTTCTATAAAAAAATTAGGATACGAAATAAAAATAGCAGCATTATAATATCTATATTTTCCTCTATACATTTCTCTATAATCTCCTCCAAAAAATAAATGAATTTTAGCATCTTCTACCAACTTTAATATTTTTGAATATTTATCAAAATCTTCTGCTATAAAGAAAGTAACAGCTGCTTCAGGCCAAATTATAAACTTAGCTCCTTTAAAGATAGCAATCTTAGTAAGAAGAATATGCTTTTGAAAATGTTGTTCTGAAAGATTAGGTTCCCATTTAATATCTTGCGGTATATTCCCTTGAATTATCCCAACAGAAATTGACTTTCCTTGAGGTTTAAAATTATTTATTCGTTCCCTTCCCCAAATTATAATGCCAATAATTAAAATTAAAGAAATCGCTGATAAAGGGAAAAAATTCCTGTGTCTGAGTTTTTTCATTATCGTTCCAGACAATATTATATTGATAAGGATAACTATAAAGCTTATCCCGTATATACCAGTTATGGAAGCTATTTGACATAAAGAATTAAACCTATGCTGACTATAGCCAACTAAACACCAAGGAAATCCTGTCAACAAATAATTCTTTATATATTCTAAAGCGACTAAAAGGAAAGGAAGAAACCATATTGAAATATTACCAAATTTCCTTTGGAAATAGGAGCCACCAGCAGCCCATATACCCCAATATAAAGATAAATAAAAACATAATAGCAACATTATCAATACTGATATTAAAAAAGAAGCGCTTGAATAAGTTTTAATAACTATACTTATCCAATATAATAATCCTATATTTAAAGATAAACCATAAGTTAATCCTATTAGAAAAGCTGCGAAAGGATTTTCATCAATTACTAAAATTAATGGAATTATGCAGAACCAAGCTAAAGGAAAAAAATCATATCTCGGAAATGAGAAAGAAAAAATAAAGCCGAAAATAATATTTATTATTAAAAGTTTTATTATTTTTTTATTCATTATTAGCTTTTTGGAAATTCCTTTGTATTATTCTGAGAATAAATAGCTTTTATATCACATAAATTCTTCTTTATCAATCCAAAAGAAAATAACTGGTCAGCTTTCTCTAAAAGCAATGAAAAATATTAAACCACAAGATTATCACAAGATTTACACAAG
>CAYREJ010000107.1:0-8369 GCA_964423235.1 uncultured Acidobacteriota bacterium
ATCATCTACCCTCTGCGTCAGCTCGTCCATCCTCTTCGTTAAATTCTGAACCTGAATAGCTAAATCATCCGTCCTCTTGGTAAGATTTTGAACTTGAACAGTTAAAGCATCTACCCTTTTTGTTAATTCATCCATCCTCTTTGTTAGATTCTGAACTTGCAAGGCTGTTTCTTTTTGTATAATAACTATTTCTCGGATTATTTTTGGCACTTCAATTAATTCATCTGTTAAAATTAATTTTCTGAGTTCTCTTCGCCATTCCGGGTGTTTTTCTAATAATTCAATCATATCTTTAAGATCTTTTACTTCATATGCCATTATTTTTTCTCTCTAATTTTATTTTTTTATATTATAAAGCTTTTTTCTTATTTTTTCAAAAGATCTACCTGCAAATATTTATATCTTAGCTATGTTAGCTAAATATTTATGATGCTGCTTCTTTAAGTAAATTCCTTGCTATGACAACTCTTTGAATTTGATTAGTTCCTTCATATATTTGAGTAATTTTAGCATCTCTCATATATTTTTCTATTGGATAATCTTTCATATACCCATAGCCGCCAAATATCTGAACTGCATCAGTGGTAACTTTCATAGCTACATCAGATGCAAATACTTTTGCCATAGAGGCAATCTTGGATATATTCTTAACATTAGCATCAATGGCTTGAGCACAAACATAAACTAAGTGCCTGGCTGCCTCAATGAGAGTAGCCATATCCGCTAACATAAATTGGATAGCCTGAAAAGAAGCTATCGCCTCTCCAAATTGTTTTCTTTTTCTTGCATAATCTAAAGCCAAATCAAAAGCACCTTGCGCTAAACCCACTGCTTGAGCAGCAACTCCAGGTCTTGCCCGATCAAGAGTCATCATCGCATTTGCAAAGCCAGTCCCTTCTTTTCCACCTAATAAATTTTCCGCTGGGACTCTACAATTTCTAAAATGCAGTTCTCGAACAGAAACACACCTAATCCCCATCTTATCTTCAATTTTTCCAATTTCAAATCCTTCAGTTCCTTTTTCCACTAATATCGCGCTAATTCCTCTCGTTCCTTTTGTTGGATCAGTCACACAATAAATAGTATATAAATCAGCAGCTCCTGCATTCGTAGTCCACTTCTTATCTCCATTGATAATATAATAATCTCCATCCCTGACCGCTGTCGTCTTTATACTGCCAGCATCAGAACCCGCTTCTAACTCCGATAATCCAAAAGCAATTAACTTATTCCCTTTAGCTATATCAGGCAACCATCTCTTCTTTTGTTCCTCTGTCCCACCTAAAATTATAGGAAACGAACCTAAAGCATTTACTGCATACGCCACTCCTACCCCTCCACAAGCTTTAGATAACTCTTCAATTACTAAATTCAATACCCCAGCCCCCAATCCTCCATATTCCTTCGGTATCCATACCCCCATCAAATTAGCTTTCTGCAATTCTTTTATTATTTCCCAAGGATATTTCTGCTCTCTATCCAATTCCGCTGCTATGGGACGAACATATTTATCAGCTATCTCTTTAGTCTTTTCTATAAATTCTAAATTCTCTTTGCTTAATAGTTCTTTCATATATCCTCCTCATAATCTTTATCATTAAAATAATCAATTGTATAGAAAATCAAAATAAAAGGCAAGTGAAGTTATTAGTTATTGTAACTGGTCAGTTTTCTACAAAATTATTACTTTGAGACTACCTTATTCTATTTATAGCTTACATTTTTTAACCACAAAGGACACAAAGTTATCACAAAGCACACAAAGTTTTTTCTTTAAAATATATATTTATTTGTGATCTTTGTGTCTTCTTTGTGATCTTTGTGGTTTCTAATTTTTTTGCCATTGGCTTTTAGGATTTGGAAAAAAACCGACTAGTTAATTTAAATCAAGATAGAAGAAGATTTTTAATTAAGCTATAATTATAAATGTGAAACTCAAAATATATTTAATATTTATATTTCTTCTTTATGCCATATTAACCCCCTCAGAAGAAAACAGAATCATTCTTAATGTAGAATTCTTCCCTCAAAAAAATTCATATGATTGCGGAATTTCCGCTTTTTTGAGTATTCTAAAATGGAATGGGTATAATTTTGATTATAATTTTATAAAAAAAGAAATTTATTCCGAATCAGCAAGAGGAACCTTCCCAATTTCTTTAGAACTTTTCCTTCGCAAGCACAAAATAAGCTACAATGTTAAAAAAGGAAGCTTAATTCTAATAAAAGAGCTATTAATTAATAAAACCCCTTCAATTGCATTAGCTAAGAAAAAAATATTGTTTCAAGAAATCAATCATTACTATGTTATTGTAGGAGTTGAAGAGAATAATTTAATTGTTCATGACGGAACAAAACCTTTCCAAAAAATTAATAAGAAAAAATTTATAGAAAGCTGGGCAAAAAGCAATTATTGGTTATTATATTTGAAACAATGAAAAGAATATTAATATTTATTTTTTTGAGTTTAATGTACAATTGCTCCTATAAAATTATCATTAGACATGATCCCCTTTCAGCGGAGCAACATAATGATTTAGGAGCATCATATTATAAAGAAAGAGAATTTGAAGCAGCTGAAAGAGAATTCAAAGCCTCTATTAAAAAAGATAAAAAATTTTGGCTTGCCTATTATAATTTAGGAACTTTGTATCTATATGCTAAAAAATACAAAGAAGCAGAATACTATCTATACAAATCCATAATTTACAATTCAACCTTTTCTGATGGATATAATAATTTATCTCTCTTGATGCTTAAGAAAGGAGATTTAAAACATTCTTTGTATTATATTACATTAGCAATTAAATTTGCTACTTCTAATAAATATTTATATTATGAGACGCTAGCTCAAATTCAAGAGAGGCTGAAGGATAAAGAAGCCGCATGCAAATCTTTGCAACTTGCAATTGAAGATACTCCTGCCTTGAAAAAAGAGGAATATAAGCTACTTTATCAGAAAAAATGCAAATAATCACATTTTTTCCGGAACAGATATTCCTAACATATTTAAAGCTAATTCATATTGATGTTTAAAAAGATTAACGATAAAAGACCGCAAATTTCTTATTTCCTCAGGCATATGAATGACATCATATTTATAGTAAAAATAATTGAATTTTTGTGCTAAAGCATAAACATGTTTAGCAAATAAAGACAATTCAAGATTTTCAATAGCTTTTTCGATAATATCAGAAGTTCTGGAAGCAATATAAATTAATTGCCATATTGCTTCGAAATCTTGTGCATAAAAGGATTCTTCTGAAGCACTACAAGATTCTTCTATAGAAGGATAATAAAATCCTTTCTCTTTGAGTTTTTTAATAATATTATTAGCTCTCACAGCCGCATATTGAAGATATGGTCCTGTTTCTCCATCAAAATTTAGAGCTTCTTCTAAATCAAATATAATAATTTTATTATTTGAATATTTCAGCATATAGTATCTAATAGCTGCTGTTGTAATAATTTTAGCAATATTTTCAGCTTGTTCAGAAGGGATATCAGGGTTCCGCTGTAATATTTCTTGATATGCTTTTTTTTCAATTGCATCAATGAAATCATCAGCTTTCACTCCTATACCCTTTCTACCGGACATACTAACAAATTCTTTTGATGAAGCTTCAGTAAAATTTACATTCATATCTTGAATGCTCTTTGGTGAAAGAGCTACAATTTCATAAGCGAAATGGATAGAATTTTTAGCTTGCTGCTCATAGCCTAAAATTTTTAAACTTTCCGAGACAATTTTTTGTAAGTAAGATTGTCTAACATCAATAACATTATAAACTTTGGTAGCTTTTCCAAAGGAGTGCGATATTTTATCATAAGGGAAGCTACAAGTTTGCCAGAGGATCTTGTCTTTATAAGGGGAAGGAAATTCTTTATAGTAAAAATCTTTATCTAATAGACCAAATTTCCATAATTGATAAGCAATATCTTTTGCAACATAAGTAAGAGTGCCATTAGAACGGATAAGAATCTTATCCGGCTCACTGAGATTAGATAATTCCGGATGATCTGATAAAGGCATTATCCAACATCCTTTATATTTCCCATCTTCTTTAAACTGAATAGCTCCTCTATCTTTAAGTTGTCTAAAAGCTTCATCCCAAAATCTTAAATTTACTATATCGCTCTCTTTTGTTAATAAATCATAAACTATATTTAATCTCTTCATTGTTTTTAAATGACACTGAACGATTGTCTCAGAAATATATTTTGCCACTTCTGCAATTTCATTATTTCCTTCTTCAATCGCTTTTAAGACTTGATGCTGATATTGTCTATTATATTCATTCTCTTCATACCACTGATTTACTTTGTAATATAAATCCCAACAGTAATAATCAAACTTCTCGGTAATAGATTTAATGTCTTCTAAATTTTTCTTTTCAAAATAAAGGAATCCTACTACAACATCTGCTAATTGAACTCCTGTATCATCTATATAATTTTGGATTTCTGTATTGTATCCCAAAAACTTAAGCATCCTACCAAGGGTATCCCCCAAGCAAGCATTCCTTATATGACCTATGTGAGCTGCCTTATTCGGATTGATATTAGTATGTTCAATTATTATCTTATCAGTATAATTATTTATTCTCTTATCTTTTATTTGTCTTAATAATTCTTTCCTATATTCCTCTATGTATTTTTTTCTATCAAAAAAAATATTTATAAAGCCCTTTCCTGCTAATTCAATTTTTTTTACTAATTCATTCTCTCTAAAAATTTCTTTAATTTCATTAGCTATTTCAACAGGATTTTTTTTTAAAATTGGAGACAAGATAAACGCTATTCGGCAAGATAAATCACCAAACTTTGAATCCGGTGGAACTTCAAATAGAAACACCTGCTTCAAATCTATTGAATAGTTTTCTTTCAAAAATTTTGTCAATATCCTTTTAAAATCATTTTCTAATTTCTTGAGCATAAATAATATTAAGATTTTGATTTTTCTTTCTTGTTCAGGGCAAATAACCAACTAAAAATCCAATTTAATATGCTGATAAGAATGCTCGCCAAGAAAGCAGAGAACACAGAATCTATGTTGAAGCCGGGTATTATTTTGAATGAAAAATAAACAATAAATGTATTTATTACTAAATAAAAGATCCCTAAAGTTAAAAAAATGAAAGGAAGAGATAAAAGAGTTAAGATAGGTTTTACAATAGCATTTATCAATCCAAAAAAAAATGCAGCTAAGATAAGATTAAAAAGACCATCTTCATAAGAAATTCCTTGAATAAAATAAGCAGCGGAATACAAAGCAATACCATTAATAATGATTCTTGCAAGCAATCTTCTAATCATTTAATGAATTCTTTTATTTTACTTATAACAGCATTAGCTGAAGAGGGTCTATTTTCTTTATTTTTTTCCAAGAGAGACAAAATCAATTCATCAAGCCATTGAGGGATATCCGGATTAAAATAACTTGGTTTTTGCGGTTTTTCATAAAGTTGCTTCATAAGAATAGTTTTTTGATCTTTATCTGCAAAAGGCTCAACGCCAGTTAGCATGCAATAAAGTATTATTCCAAAAGCATAAAGGTCTGTTCGCTGGTCAATATCAAAACCGTGAATTTGTTCCGGCGCCATATATTTTGGGGAACCAATAATATTTCCGGTAGTTGTAATATTATCAATGCCTTCCGCTTTCGCAATTCCAAAATCTAAAATCTTAACTATATTGCTTTTTGTTATCATTACATTAGCAGGTTTTAAATCCCTATGAATAATATTCAATGAATGAGCGAATGAAATAGCTGAACAAATCTGTAAAGCAATTTTTATAGCATCAGAAATCTGCATCTTCCCCTTTTCTGCAATTATCTTATCTAAGGATTCTCCATCAATAAATTCCATAGAGATATAACGGTGTCCCTTAAAAAATCCTGTATCATAAACTTTTACAACATTGGGGTGGCTTATTTTCCTGGTGAGTTTAATTTCCCGAATAAATCTTTCTTGGGCTCTTGAATTTTGAGAAAAATCAGATTTTAATACTTTTAAAGCGACGATCTCTTCTAAATCTCTGTCTCTGGCTTTATAAACTTTTCCCATACCACCGGAACCAACTTCTTGAATAATTTCATAGCGCCCCCCTAAGGTCATGCCAGGACAAATCTCCTCAAGAGATAAATCAGCAATTATCTCTTCTATGCTATTATAGCGATATTTCCGGTCGCTCATTAGGCATTTTATAATTATATTTTTTATAAATTCAGGAATAGGAATATTCCAGCTGGTTAAAGGAAAATATTTATCTTTATTTTCCGGGTCTAATGGCAATTGAGGGTACTTTCTATAAATCATTTCATAAATAATTATTCCAAGGGAGAATATATCAGCCCTTATATCTAAAGATAGTCCTTCAAATTGTTCGGGAGCTTTATAGTTTATTAAATAATCAGCTGATATCTGCGGCATTGCATATAAAGGAGTATCAAAATTTAAAATCTTTACCATATTATCATTATTAATGAATATATTCTCCGGACAAAGATTTTTATGAATAATATTTTGCTGATGAGCTATTGATAAGGCTTGGCAAATTTGTTCAACAATATCTTTAACCCTTGCAAAATCATTAAATCCCTTATCTATTGCACTCTTAAGAGTTTCTCCTTCCAGATATTCCATAGTAATATAACCATATTCATTATCAGCTAAAGTTTCATATATCTTAGCTATGTTTTTATGATTTAATTTGGAAGTTATTTCTATGTATTGTTTTGCAGAATTAAATTTATTATAAGGAATCTTCTTTAAGATTACGGGCTGATTTGTTAATGTATCAATTGCTTTATATAAAGAAAGATTGGGCTCAGATAGTATTTGATCTATAATTTTGAAGCGAGAAGAAATAGAAGCCTCTTTTATTTTAATTTCTTTCTCTTTTAGAGAATTAATTCTTTCTTTAACATCTTTATAAGTAAGATCAAGAGCAAGAATCCTTTCATAGATTTTTAAAGCCTCATCAATTTCATTTTGAGCTTCATAAGCCTTTGCCATAGTGTAATAATAATCTATATTGTCTTTCAATAAAGCTTGTCCCTGAAGGGCTTCTTTGATTTTCTGTATAGCGATAGAAGGCATATTTATTTTTATGAATTCTTCAGCCAATAATAGGCAAGCGGTATCAAAATCTGAATGGTCGGGCGGGACTTTTTGTAGGTATGCAAGTGCTTCCTCTTGTTTGCCCATCTCAAGAAGTAATAAAGAAGCTTTATAATATTCTTCTGCAGATGCTAAAGCACGTATTGCATCTTCTTTTTTATTAATTCTTAAATAAAGGTCAGCTGCATATCCCCAATTTTTAAGAAGTTCAAAAACAGCTGCTGCTTTCTCCCAAGCTTCAGCTTTAAGATACAATTCCACTGCTTTTTCATAATCTTGCACTTCCATAAAAAGCTGAGCTGCTGAGATATGATCCCCTGCTTTTTCAAGACTTTCAGCTGCTCTATATTTATCATTACCAATTAAGAAATATTTAGCTGCTTCCTTATATTTTCCTGCTGAAAAACAAGATTCTGCAAAATCTATCGGATTAGATACTTCCAACTCCGGATGAGTTTCTATTATCTCCATAACTTTACCAAATTCTTTAGCTTTAGCAAAACTCTCTATCGCTTTCTCATAGGCATTCGCCTTTAGATAAGCATTACCAGCAGCTTTATAATTTCCCGCTAAATGATAATAATAAGCAGCTTTGTCATTCTCCTGCAACATTTCCAAAATTACAGCCGCATTGTGAGAATACTTCTTTAATCTATCAATCCAACTTTGAAAATAACCTTTTTCTTCTTTCTCTTTAAGCATCAATTGCACAATCTTTTCAAATAGCATAGCTGCTTGATGATAATTTCCCGCTTTAGCATAAAGAGAAGCAGCTTGCTCTATTTGTTGGGCTTGTTCAGCGTAGTAAGCTGCTTTTGCAATGTCCCCCAAAGATAAAGCTAATTCCTTTGCTTTTGACCAATTTTGAGCTTGCTCTAATAATTTAAGAGCTTGATTTTTATCACCAGTCTTAAGCATCATCTCAGCCGCTTCATTGAATCTTGAACCCATTTTATAATATCTTGCGGCTTGATAATAATCTCCCATTCTTTCTAAAAGTCTTCCAGCTGCCTCATAATGCTTCCCTTTTAAATAGCATTCTAATCCTTTGTCTTCCTTCCCTGCCATAACAAAAAGGTCCCCCGCTCTGAGATAATCACCATCTTTCATTGCTTTTTTTGCCTCTTTCTCGTAATTAGCCATCTTTATTATTATACTAAATTAATTTAATATAAAAAAGGGAAATTTTTGTATTTGGTCAGTTTTCTCCAAAATTATTATTTTGAAATTATTTTATGCTTTTTA
>CAYREJ010000108.1:0-8295 GCA_964423235.1 uncultured Acidobacteriota bacterium
TTATAATTTTTTTGCCATTGGCTTTTAGGATTTGGAAAAAACTGAATAGTTTCGGAATGCAGGATAGAAAAATTGGTGTATTTAATTTATAATATTAATATGTTTACAGGCATAGTTGAGGAAAAAGGGAAAATTGTAGGGATCAAAAAATTCCCAGATAAATTTGAAATAAAGATTCATGCATCATTAAGCAAATTTTTACAAAAAGGTTCCAGCGTAGCAGTTGACGGTATTTGTTTGACAGCAGTTGATATAAATGCTGAGGATTTTTTAACTGAGGCTGTTATATCCACCGTAGAGATAACTACTTTAAAATGGGCAAATGTAGGACAGTATGTTAATTTAGAAAGGTCATTAACATTGCAAAAGGAATTAGGAGGTCATTTAGTTTTAGGGCATATAGATGGAATAGGCAAATTAATCAATATTAAAAAAGATTATTCTTTTCTTGTTCATAAATATGAAGTTGATAGAGAGAAAATAAGATATTTAATACCGAAGGGTAGCATTTGCATAAATGGTGTTAGTTTGACAATAGCAGAGATACAAAATAATACATTTGAAGTTAATCTAATTCCGTATACTATAAAGAATACTAATCTCGGAGATTTAGAACTCGGTAGCTATGTTAATATTGAATTTGATATTATTGGGAAATATATTTATAATTTTCTACAAGAAAGAAGAAAAGAATTTAATAAAAAGCTAAAGGAAAACAAATTAAGGTCATTTTTAAAGTGAAAAAATAAAATAAAGGAGAAGGAAATATGGCATTTTGCAGCATAGAAGAAGCGATAGAAGAAATAAGACAAGGGAGGATGATAATAGTAGTAGACGATGAAGATAGGGAGAATGAGGGAGACCTTACGATAGCAGCGGAGAAAATTACGCCGGAAGCTATAAATTTTATGGCTAAATATGGAAGAGGGCTGATATGCCTTTCTTTAACGGAGAAGAGGGTAGAGGAATTACAGATCCCATTAATGGTTCCGGAGAATACTTCTAAATATGGGACGGCTTTTTGCGTATCCATAGAAGCTAAAGATAATGTAAGCACAGGTATTTCAGCTTATGATAGAGCAAGGACAATATTAACAGCAATAGATCCGAAGACGAAGCCATCAGATTTAGCCCGTCCGGGACATATCTTTCCATTAAGAGCAAAAGAAGGTGGAGTATTAAGGAGACCCGGGCAAACGGAAGCTGCTGTAGATTTAGCTAAATTAGCCGGATTATATCCTGCTGGAGTTATTTGTGAAGTTATGAATGATGATGGAACAATGGCAAGGGTTCCTGATTTAATAAAATTTTGTCAAACACATAATCTTAAGATGATAACTATTGCTGATCTCATTAAATACAGGATGATGAAAGAAAGACTTGTTCGGAGAGTTGCTTCACCAAAACTGCCTACAAGGTATGGCGATTTTATAATACATGCTTATGAAAATATAATAGACAATAGTTATCATATAGCTTTAGTGATGGGTGAGATAAAAGGTGAAGAGCCAACTTTGGTAAGAGTTCATTCGCAATGCCTTACCGGTGATATTTTTCATTCTCTCAGATGCGATTGCGGCTCTCAATTAGAAAAAGCTTTGGAGCTCATTCGCAAAGATGGAAAAGGAGTTATACTATATTTAGCACAAGAAGGGCGCGGTATCGGTTTAGTTAATAAGCTTAAAGCATATGAATTGCAAGATATGGGAGCTGATACAGTTCAAGCTAATGAATTGCTTGGATTTAATCCTGATCCCAGAGATTATGGCATCGGAGCTCAAATCCTTGCCGATCTAAATGTAAAAAAGATGAGATTAATGACCAATAATCCTAAAAAATATGCTGCTTTAAATGGATATGGTCTTGAAATAATTGAAAGAGTTCCTTTAGAAATACCTCCTAATAATATTAATAAGAATTATTTAAAAACAAAAAAAGAAAAGCTGGGTCATCTTTTATCTTCTGTATAGTTGATAAATGTCTTTAGAAAGATATATTTCTGAATTAAAGAATGCTTCTCCATCAAAAAAAACCACTATTATTAAAATAATATCTACAAGTAATGATAAACTTATAATTCCAACTCTTATAGATTGTTTGAGAGATAGTTCGCCGGTAGTAAGATTAGCAGCACTAAGAGCCCTCGACAAAAAGAAATATTTTGATGAAAATTTATTATTGGAGTTTTTAACTGACAATAGTAAGTTCATAAGGAAGCAAGTTCTAAAGATGTTATCTTCTTTTCCAAAAGAAGAATATTTACCAAAAATTCAAAATCTATTGCTTGATTCAGATATGGACATTAGGCTTGAAGTTGTATCATTATTAGCAAAAATTGGTAAAGCTTCATTACCTCTTTTATATAAAGCCTGCAAAGATACAGAAGATTTAGTTAGAGAAAAGGCGTTGCAAGCTATTAAAATTATTGGAGAGGAATCTGATATATCTTCCAAAAGCAAAAAATCTGAAATTATTAATTCAGATAAGTCATTAAGAATTTTCCATATTGAGAAATTACCTTATGATGAGAAATTAAAGAATATTATAAAAAACATAGAAACTGATAAAGATCAATTTTCATTATTATTAAAGTCTTTAGAAGATAAAAGTTGGACTGTAAGAGAATATGCAATAAAAAAAATAAGCGAATTAAAAGAAATTGAGATTTCAAAGGTTTACGATCTTTTAAAGAGCCCAGTGTGGTATATAAAAGCTGCTGCAATTAGAATTATTGGACTAAGAAAAGACGAAAAGGGATTAGATTTAATTTTACCTTATCTGAAAGATAATAATGCTGAAGTAAGAAGAGCTTTAGCTGAGGCACTGGGAAATTTTAAAAAATCCGAAGCCCTCATTCCTCTTCAATATTTACTTCAAGATAAAAATATAATGGTTAAAAAAGAAGCAGAAAAATCTTTAGCTTCATTTAAAAAAAATCAATAAGCTATGTTAGAAATTTTATCTCAGAAATTTCAAAACTTCTTAAAAAAGATAAGATCTCATGGTAAATTAACTGAAAAAGATGTGGAAGAGCATTTAAAAGAATTGAGAATAGCCTTACTTGAAGCAGATGTAAATTTTAAAGTTAGTAAAGAATTTATTTCTAATATCCAAAAAAGAGCTATTGGAGAAAAGATTTTAGAAACTCTAACTGCTGAACAACAATTAATAAAAATAGTTAATGAAGAATTAATAAATTGTTTAGGAAAAGAGAATGTAAAATTAAGATTAAATTCACGCGATTTAACAAAAATAATGCTTGTAGGGTTGCAAGGGACTGGCAAGACTACGACCGCAGCGAAGTTAGCATTGATGATGAGACAAAAAGGACATAATCCTGCTTTAGTTTCCACTGATATATATAGACCCGCAGCGAAAAACCAATTAGAAAAATTAGCTCAACAAAGCAATATCCCTTATTTTTCTTTTGAAGCCAGTCCAATTGAAATTGCGTTGAATGCCATTGCTTCTGCAAAAAAATATGGCAATGACATTCTTATTATTGATACAGCAGGAAGGCTTCATATTGATGAAGAATTAATGCAAGAATTGATAGAATTGAAGAAAGAAATACAACCGGAAGAAATAATTTTTATTGCTGATGCTATGGTTGGACAGGATGCAGTAAAAAGCGCTACTGTCTTTAATGATATGCTGGATTTAACAGGGATAATTCTTACAAAATTAGACGGCGATGCTAAAGGAGGAGCAGCTCTTTCCATTAAGTATGTTATAGGAAAACCGATTAAATTCATTTGCACCGGAGAAAAGTTAGATTGTATTGAACCTTTTTATCCTGATCGCTTGGCTTCAAGAATCTTGGGCATGGGAGATGTTCTCACATTGATTGAAAAGGCAGAAAAAGCTATCAGCGAAAAAGAAGCTGCTGAAATGCAAAAAAAATTTATAAGGAATGAATTTACTCTCGAAGATTTTAAAACATATCTTAATCAAATAAAAAAATTAGGTCCTTTAGAAAATATATTATCCATGGTGCCCGGGTTAAGTAATGCAAACATCAATGTAGATGAAAAGGAATTAAAAAAAATAGAAGCTATTATAAATTCAATGACAAGAGAAGAAAGATTGAATCCTAAAATTATAGATGGTAGCAGAAAAAAAAGAATTGCCTTAGGCAGTGGAACAACGCCAGCTGATATTAACCTTTTGCTTAAGCAATTCTTTACTATGCAAAAAATGATGCAGCAAATACAAAAAGGATTATTTGGTAAATCCATAAAAAATATTAAGCATTGGCTTCATTAATTATTTTTGCTAATTGATACCCTTCATAAATTGCATCCTCCATTGAAGAATAATCCCAATTCCCAAATCTTCCGGCTAAATATATATTATTTTTTGCAAAAAATTTTTTCAGCCGAGATAAAATCTTACTCCTTCTTTTATCAAAAATTACATAAGCAGGATTAATTATAAAAACATTCTCTGATATTATTTCTTCTTCTCCAGATATGAAATTTAATTTCTTTAATCCTTCAATTACTTTTTCTCTTAAATATGATAAATTAATCTTTTCTTTTTCTTTGCAGGAAATCTCTACATACATAGAAGTGGTCTTAGCAGGTGCAATAGTAGCACAATAATTGGTAGGGAAACCAATCCGATAAAATATGTATTCTTTATCCGGAAAATATATCCAATGATAAGGCGTTATGTTTGCTCTTGAAACTCCTATATTAAAATTAATTACTTTTACGCATTTTAGCCTTTCAGAATACTCTTTGAAAATTGAAGGGGTATTTTCTAAATTAAGGAGAAATTGCTTTAATGGAATAGTGTTAATAAGAACATCATAATTTATTTCATCACCATTAGAAAATTTAGCTATTTGATTCTTATAATCAATAGATATGCATTCATAATTTGTAACAATATTGTTTAATTTATTAGCTAAAGTTCTTGGAACAGTTTCAATTCCTCCGTGCGTAGGATAATAAAAAATTGGATTATATCCGAATTGCTTTTCAGAAATTCCTAAAGCCCCTTTTAAGACATCTTCTAAATTAGGTTGAGGAATGCTCCATACCCATTCCGTTGTAATCTTACTAAGATTGCAGCCCCATATTTTTTCATTGTAAGGGAACATAAAATATTTGCATATCCCTTTTCCAAAAATTGATAGGAGCCATTCTCTAAAATTCTTTTCAGCCGTTTTATCTCTCCTATAATATTTTTTTATGAATTCATAAAGACATTCATATGCTATTTCTTTCGGTAATGCATAGAGATTAACTTGAAAAGGGTAGGGAATAAATCTATCGTAAGCAAAAATAGCCGATTTCCTTTTTTGCGATAAGAAAGGAATATCTAATTCTTCAAATAAAAGCTTCATTACTTCTGGATTTTTTAAATGGATTAAATGTCCTGTTAAGTCAAAAATAAATCCATTCTGGTAATAACTTCTGCAGAGACCACCAATTTTCTCTTCCTTCTCACATATGATATAAGATAAAGATTTATCAAGAAAGTAAGCAGCCGAAAGACCAGCCAAACCCCCTCCTAATATTAAAATCTTCCCTTTTTTATTCATAATAATTTAATCTGTCATTTTATCAAACCAATTTATTAATTTATTCTATTGCGAGTTAGCGAGTTTTCAAATCTCACTCTCTTAACCTATCACCCATCACCTATAACCTATCACCCATGACCTATTATATTGCGAGTTAGCGAGTTTTAAAATAACTCGCCAACCCGTTAACTCGCCGATAATATAATAAATCAATGCTATATAAATAAGGGAGCAAGGACAAGTGTGATAGTAGAAAGTAATTTAATTAATACATGAAGAGAAGGTCCGGCAGTATCTTTGAACGGGTCTCCTACCGTATCTCCGACAACTGCTGCTTTATGAGCATCAGAGCCTTTTCCTCCATAATGCCCAGCTTCTATATATTTTTTTGCATTATCCCAAGCTCCACCACCATTATTTAAAAAAGTTGCTAAAATTATCCCAGCAATTGTTCCAACCATTAATAAAGAAGCAACTGTCTCAGCTCCAATTCCCATCAATTTAAAAATGATACCGACTGCTACGGGCATCAATGTAGCTAAAAGTCCTGGTGCAATCATTTCCTTAAGGGCTCCTTTAGTTACAATATCAACAGAACGACCATAATCCGGTTTCTCTGTCCCAGCTAAAATCCCCGGCTTTTCTTTAAATTGTTCTCTCACATCCTTTATTATGTAATAAGCAGCTTTACCAACCGCACGTATTGCTAAGGCAGAGAAAAGAAACACTAGCATTGCTCCCAAAAGAGCTCCAATGAAAACTTCCGGTTTTGCTATATCCACGGTAGTTAAATTCAAGCCATAATTTCTTACTTCATCAAGATAGGCACTAAATAATAAGAAAGCAGCAAGAGCAGCTGAACCGATAGCATATCCTTTTGTTAATGCTTTAGTAGTATTACCTACTGCATCAAGACGATCTGTCTTCTTTCTAATTTCTTCGGGTTGTTTACTCATTTCAATAATGCCACCAGCATTATCAGCTATTGGTCCAAAGGTATCCATTGCTAATATATAAGCAGCAGTGGAAAGCATTCCCATTGTAGCCACTGCGGTTCCAAATAAGCCTGCATGCTCAAATCCGGAATTCTCTCCTAAGTAATAAGCAGCTAAAATCGCAATTGATATTACTATCGCCGGCAAAGCGGTGCATTCAAATCCTACTGAGACGCCAGTGATTATATTAGTTGCAGCCCCCGTTTGGCTTGCTTCTGCAATAGATAAAGTAGGACGAAACCTATATTCAGTATAATACTGAGTGATATAAACAAAAGCAACTGAAGTTAATACTCCTATTACTCCTGCTAAAAAGAAATTTATCCAAGCCGTGGGGGCTGAATCATGATAAAGCAGAACTCTGCTGGCAATACCAAATCCAATCATTGCAAGAATAACTGCAACATAATATCCTCTATTCAACCCATTCATAGGATTTTCATCTTCTTTTACCTTAACGAATAGTATACCAATGATAGATGCTATAATCCCAAACGAACGAGCAATAAGAGGAAACATCATAACACCTAAAATCCATAAGGGATTAGCATTAGGAACTTTAGCAGCCATAACCGCAGCTAAAATCATAGCGCCAATGTTCTCTGCAGCAGTAGATTCAAAAAGATCAGCACCTCTTCCGGCACAATCCCCTACATTATCACCTACCAAGTCTGCAATTACTGCCGGATTGCGAGGATCATCTTCCGGTATCCCTACTTCTACTTTTCCTACTAAATCAGCTCCTACATCCGCTGCCTTCGTATAAATCCCTCCTCCAAGCTGCGCAAAGAGAGCTACAAAAGAAGCTCCGAAACCATATCCTACTATTAAAAAAGGAATTCTTAAAGGGTCAACACCGCTTACATATTTCACTATTGCATATAAGCCCCCTACTCCTAATAAACTCATAGAAACCACCATTAATCCTGATACTGCCCCACCTCTTAATGCTATTTGAACTGCTTCATTCACACTTTTCATAGCACCTGCTGCCGCTCTTATATTGCTCCTTA
The DNA here is from genome assembly GCA_964423235.1 of uncultured Acidobacteriota bacterium. Classification (GTDB taxonomy): domain Bacteria; phylum Acidobacteriota; class HRBIN11; order MFGW01; family MFGW01; genus CAYREJ01. Next base: position 7,542 of record CAYREJ010000108.1, read on the forward strand.
TGCTAACCCACATTCCAATATATCCAGCTATAAGCGAACATAGTGCCCCAAATATAAATGAAAGAGTTATCCAAAAAGCCAACCCCAAAGATGATCCTACCGGGTCAAAATCCCTATGCTCCCTTATAAAACCATATCCTACAAATAAAACAACAGCAAAAATCAATGCCAGCATTATTATCGTTCTAAATTGCCTTCTCAAAAAAGCTTCTGCTCCTTCTTTAATTGCATTAGATATTTTTTGCATAGCCTCGCTGCCCGTTCCTTTTTTTAATACCCACTTAGCAAGCAGATAAGCTGTTAATAAACCCAATAAGCTTATCCCAATTATTAATCCTAATAGAAGTATTTCATTCATATTTTGCCTCCTGTTTTCTTTGAAGCGTGAATTATATCAAAAAAAATCCAAAAAATAAACGATTTATTATTGAGTATATAGAGTTCATAGAGTTGAGAGTTAATAGAGTTCCACAATTATTACCTTTTTGCCCTTTGTGCATTTTGTTGTTTATAATTTTTTTGAAATTAGATTGCTTTTTAGCATTTGAAAAATACTGAATAACTACGGATTTCTTTACCTGGTCATTTTCTCCAAAATTATTATTTTGAGATTATTTTATGCTTTTTGTAGTTTGCAATTTTTTTTAGCATAATTTTATATTTTCAAGCAAATCTCGCAAAAATTTTTTTCTTTCCTTAACTTCTTATCTTCCTAACTTCCTAACCTCTTAACTTCCTTTTCACTTTGCGCTCT
>CAYREJ010000109.1:0-8275 GCA_964423235.1 uncultured Acidobacteriota bacterium
GTGATAATCTTGTGGTTTAATATTTTTCCTTGCTTTTGGAGAAAACTGACCAGTTAGTTTTTCAAAATAAAATGAAAGATGTGCCTATTCACCCCTTCAATCCATTACCTCATACAATCTAATAAAACCCCTTAAACCATCTCTAAACACTACTTTATGCTTATCTTCCCATTCTCCTATTAGCTTTAAATGATTATTCAATGGGTTTTTCTCCTGTATTAATGATGTAGGATTCTCACATAACTTAAAACCAAAAGTTAATCCACCCACCGGCGAAATATATAATTTATTCCCCTCCAAATAGCTCCTAAAATATTCCTCCGGCATTCTTCCTATTATTATTGGCAAATTAAAAATGCTCGTCTTATAATCTCGCACCAATATGTATTTTATTCTATATCTTCGCAATAATTTTAAAACTTCCTCCTCTGAATAACTCAAAAAAATTTCTGCTATTATTTTCATATGCTCATCTTTACCAAAATTATCTGCAACTACTGGCTTATTTGCATAGTACTGGATCCAATGCCCTAAATTCCATTCACTTAATACATAATAATCCTGAAATCCTTTATTATTAAAATCATCCACAAATGGACCTGCTTTTTCCTTCAATAAATCCAGCGCCGACATTATTGAAAATAATTCCATATACAAATTATCATTTCCAAATTTTAATACCGGAAAACAAGGGTAAAACATTGATATTATCAACAAAATAATTATGATAAATGACAACCTTCCAATTTTTCTATTAATTTTCTCCCATAAAAAATATAGATTTAATCCTATCAACAATGTAAATAAAACTGTGAAATGAAAGCTAAATTTCTTCTGCAAAACAACTAAAAGAAAAAATATAGGAGTTAAAACAAAGAGGAAAGCGAAACCTATTTTATTTATTCTTTCTTTAAATTTAAATAAAATAATGTAGAAAATAGGTAATAAGATAATAAAATAAGATAAATATAGGAAAACAACTTTGTAAGTCCATAGTCCGTGCATTTTAAATATTGATTCGCTCTCCGAAACGAAACTCATAAATTTAGGATTTTTTTTCAATAAGTATTCTATACCTTTGACTACTTCAGGTATAACAGCAAAAAAAGCTAAACCCCCAAGACTTGAAGAAATATAATAAAAAATCTCTTCATTGTGAGACCAAAAAGGAATTTCTTTATTTATAATTTTTAAATAAGCAAATATTAAAAAACAATAAGCTAAATATATTAAAGATTGAAATAGGGAAAAAACATCCATTTTAATTAAGGGAGTATTATAAATCGAATACATATAAGAAAAAGGAAAAATTAATAAAGAAGTTAAAAGAAGACTATAATGAAAATGAATATAAATTCTGCTTTCTATTTTTTTTGCTACTGCAAGGAACACTAATATTATGCAAAAAGCAAAAAAATATGCTCCTGTCCATATTAAAGAAGATAATGCCATAGCAATTGATAACTTTATGATCTCTGTTTTACTTTGAATTTTCATAAATTTTATCAATTGATAAAAAAGAAATACCATAGAAAAGACTTCAGCTGTATGATGATCTATATTAGCAAAAGAGCTATAAATTATATTTCTGGGAAAAAATAAAAAAATAATACAAGAAGTTAAAGCATAAAATTTATGAGGTAATATTTCTTTTGCTAATTTATAAATAAAATAGGAAGTAAATAATGAAATAATGGGATTTAGGAAAGCCACAACAAAAAGAATAACTTCTTTTTTAATTCCGACTAACGATAAAAAATACCATAAGGAAGATAAAAACCAATCATAAAGGGGTGGCCATATTATGAAATTACTACTTTTCGGACCAGCAAAATTATCCACTATCAACAAACCCGGAAAGTGTTTAGCTGACAGCTCTATCCTTCTTAAATGATAACAAGAATCCGGATCCGCATAATAAATTTTCCCGTCTTTAATTGCATTACTCCAATAAGGAATAACTCTTATTAAAAAAGCAAAGGCAAAAATACATATTAATAAAATCTTGGACAAAAGTTTTATCATGAATTTATTTACCTATATATTTTGCCCTATGATGCAATATTTCTTTATTATAATCTCCTTCTTCATTCTCGTCATTTTTAGCAACAAATTTATATAATTTGAGTTTATCAAAAGATTCTCCATAGAAAATAAATGCATCGGGAGAAAATTCTTCATAAGGAACTAACCAGGCTCCTGTATTCCATACATTAATGTATCTTTTTGCTATTTTGCACATCCTAAGATTTTTAGGAATCCATCCTCCATAATGCGTATGACCTAAAATACAATGAAAATTCTTATTGAAACAGCTTGAAGGAATTTTGGATACTTTATCTAAATACCATTTCATTTTTTCCAATAGTCTCCAATCATTAATGGGCAGAGCATCTTCAAGAAATGTAGTCCCCCTATTACTCTTCCTCCTTAATGCTTGAAAAGCAATATTGATGTTCTCCCATATTAACTCCGGCAATGGCTCAAATATTTTTAAATCCCACCAAATAAATTCTAATTCCCTCCACAATAATTCTTCCATCTCATTCAAATCATCTATTTTATCTTTCATGAACCATCTTAATATTGATGGAGCTATAAAATGACCATGATGAAATATTAAATAATTATCTTCCTCTTCCCAAACATAGTTGGGATAAGAAATAATGATTTTAATATCACCATCAGGAGGTATAAATACATATTTTGAAATAATCTTGTTCTTGTCTTCTAATGACCCTGTCTTTTTACAATGCTTATACTCTTTATTATTATAATATTCTACTGCTTCTACCCATATGTGATGATCATGATTGCCTGGAATATAAATTATCTCTTTAACTCTAATTATTGAAAATAATTTCTCAAAAACGAAAGCCGCATTATCATATACTTCGTCATTCCTTGCCATAGCTAAATCAACAATATCTCCATTCAAGATTAATTTCTCTACATAATTTTTCCCATCATTAACTGAAACAATTTCTTTAATTTTATTAATAAAAATGTCAATAATATTGTATTGATCTTTATGATAAAGAAGACTTTCAGGTTCCCCTAAATGAGTATCTGAAAAAGAAATTAGCTTTAAGCTCATATTTTAGTATTGTAATCCAGCATAAAAATAATTTCCTGATAGCGAAGATGATTAGAAAGAAAAACTTAATCTCCATTGAGAAAAATAAAAAATTCCACTAATTCAGCTCAACAATCAAGATAGCAACTCAACTCTATTGGGTCCCTTGCTCTTTGCTTGATTTAAAGCATTAAAAGCTAAATTGACTAAATTGTGGAGATCATATACTTCTTTAATTATTAAAGAAGAAGCTCCTGCATTTATATTCAATGATAATTCATTATCTAAAATCACAAACTTCCTTTCCCCTAACAATCTTTTTATTTTCTCAATGACATGAAGAGCACAGGCTATATCTCCACCCTCTATTCCTACTGCAAACAATCCATTTCCTCCGTAAGCTTTTATATCTGAACCTCTTAAATTCTGTGATAAAATTTTAGATATTTGCAAAGCTAAATCATTTAAAAACTTTTCACCATATATTTCCTTTAGTTCTTTCATTTTGTATATCTCTATTAAAATAATTGAGATAGGATCATTATTCCTCTGTGCTTTAATAGCAGCGGATTCCATTCTTTTTATAAAAGCTTCATAAGTTAAAAGCCCTGTCAAAGGATCTATATTAGCTTCTAATTCCTCTTTATAAGCTAATTCCCGAATTAGGGATTGATTCTCTCTCTTCAATTTATAATAAGCAATAGCCCTGCTACAAAATATAAAAAATTCTTCAATTAACAATGAGGGTTTAAAAAAATAAAAAAAGGCTTCATTCTTCAGTATTTGCAAAATAAGTTTTTTCGGGACTGAACTTTCCGGAAATATTGTTATCGCTTGTATATCCGGAAAATTTTCTTTGATTATTTTAAAGGAATTCAACGCCTCTTCATATGGATAGTAAAAATCAAAAAGCATTAATGAGAATTCTTCAGTTCTGAAAGCATCCATAGCTTCAACTGCATTAGCAAAATATCTTAATTGGTCAGTCAAAGCACTCAGGAGCTTCTCAATTTTATCTTTGAATTCCAAATCTTTTCCAATATATGCGATTCTTACATTCATAAATTTAAATGATATTCTATCATAAAGAAAAGCAATTGCCAATAGCTGTGGTAATAAGCCACAGAAGCGATATTAGCCACAGAAGCACACTGAAGAACACAGAAATAAATTTTAGATTTTTATATATCTTTAAGCTACAGCAAATTATAAAAAATAAGGGAAAAAATCTTCTGTGTGATTCTGTGTTATTCTGTGGCTAAAAATTCAGCCACAGAAGCACACTGAAGAACACAGAATGATAAATGTGGATTTAAAAGGCTTTTAATGAGCTCGGGTTTAAACAAAAATAAACAAATAATATTTTCTGTGAGATTCTGTGTTATTCTGTGGCTAAAATCAGATTCTGTGTGATTCTGTGTTATTCTGTGGCTAAAATCCTTCTGAACAATTACCATATTTTTCATTGACATAAGCGCCCTCATATTATAGAATTAATTAGAAAAATGACTAAAATTCCGAAAAAAATAAGCCGATATGAAATAATAGAACTAATTGGCAAAGGAACTACGGGAATAATCTATAAAGCTTATGACCCTCTCATTAAAAGGTTCGTTGCTATTAAAAAATTAAAATTAGATTTTATACTTCCGGAAGAACAAGAAGAATTCATTAAAAGATTTTATAAAGAAGCACAGATAGCCGGAACTTTAAATCATCCGAATATTGCTTTAATTTACGATGCTGGTGAATATAATAATGTCCCTTACATATGTATGGAATATATCCAGGGAATTCCACTAAATCAATGGGCATCTGAAAACCAAAATACTGATTTTTTAAAAAATTTACTTGAAATAATTAAACAAACTGCTAAAGCTTTAGATTATGCTCATTCTCAAGGAGTAATACATAGAGATATTAAACCTGCAAATATTTTAATTACAGAAAACCTTCAAGTAAAAATATTAGACTTTGGTTTAGCATTATTTGCTAATGCAAGAACAACTAAAGATGGCAAAATAATTGGCACTCCATATTATATGGCTCCGGAACAAGTTTTAGGAAAGAAAATAGACCATCATGTTGATATTTTTGCACTTGGAGCTCTTACCTATGAACTATTAACTGGAAGGATACCCTTCTATGCCGAATCTATTTCCGCTATCTTATCAAAAATAGCTTATAATGAACCTGATTTAGACCCTGAGTTGTTATTCAAAGAATTAGATTTAAATGAATTTAAAAGAACATTTTCTAAAGCACTTGCAAAAAATCCTCAAGAAAGGTATCCTACCGCTTCCTCATTTGTCGAAGATTTAGAAAAGCTTTTCCTCAAAAAATTTTCTGAAGAAATAACATCTGAAATTCCTGATATCTTTGAAAAAACTGCCAAAATGGATCATCTCTTAATTAAAGAAGAAATCATTGGTTCAGAAGCACCTATTGCTGAATCTCAACCTACTGAAGAAACAATTATCGAAAATGAAGATACATCCGCAATCCCTTCTCCCACAAAAACTTTGCCTGACAAAGAAAATATAATTGAATTGGAAGAAAAAGAAACAATTATTGTTGAAGAACCTCCCGCTGAAATCTTAACTCCAAAAGAAATCAAAAAAACTTTCCCTTTCTATATTCCTCTTATTATTTTATTTGTTATAATTTTTATTGGAAGTTTTTATTTCATAAAAATTAAAAGCGCCACGCAAAGCTCTAAATTGCCTTTAGCTAAAACAATTAAAAAAGAGCAACCGATTAAAATTGAGGAATTTAAAAAATCTCCCTCAAAAATTAAAACTCTGACGATAACTATTGAAACTATTCCGGATGGCGCTGAAGCTTATCAAAATAATACTTTAATAGGAACAACTCCTATCGTCCTATCAAATCCATCAACTAAACCCTTATTTCTTACTTTAAAAAAAGAAGGCTATGAAAATATTAATTTTGAACTGAAGCCCTTATCTTCTGATTCTACTTTTTCCTTAGCATTACCATTAAAGGCACCAGAAATAAAATTTGCTGAATTAAATATTGAATCAGAACCGGTTGCAAGCAATGTATACTGGAGAGGAAAGTTAATTGGTAAAACGCCACTAAATTTAAAAAAATTAAAACCCGGCAAATATGTAATAGCTATTGAAAAAGAAGGATACAAAAAATGGGAAGGCGAAATTGTTGTTCTTCCGGACAAAACTAATGAACTAATAGCGAAATTAGAAAAAATAGAAATTAAAAAACCTGCGCCGCCGAAAATAGAAGAGCCTAAAAAAGAAACAGCTATTTTTACAAAGCCTGAACCAATTAATAAGGTATATCCTCCTCTTCCAAGTAAAGTAAGAATAGGAGGAGATGTTAAATTAAAATTAACTGTTTCTGAAAAAGGGGAAGTAGAAAAAATAGAAATTTTATCGTCTCCTAATCCATTATTAAGTGAAGTAGCTATTAAAGCAGCTCAAAAATGGACTTTCAAGCCCGCTACAAAAAATAATAAACCTATTAAAGGAAATTACGAATTAATTTTTAGATTTCAGATAAAATAAAATGGACATAAAAGATTGTTTCCAAATTAAAGTGAAATGTTATGAAGGATATAAAGCAGAAGAAAAACCTATTTCATTCCTTTTAGGAAATAAAGAAGTTCATATAAAAGAGATAATAGATCAATGGTATGGAGAAAATTATAGATATTTCAAAATTTACGATAACAAAGATAATATTTATATAATAAGGCAGGATTATAATTCTTATATTTGGGAAATAGTATTTATGAGTTATGCAACATAAAAATAAAGAAATAAATTCTTTTGAACTAACCGTAAAGGAAATCAGAAGATATAGTAGGCATTTAATTATCCCACAGGTAGGAATACAGGGGCAGAAAAAATTAAGGGATTCAAAAGTAATCATTATCGGGGTTGGCGGATTAGGAACGCCTCTTTCTTTGTATCTTGCAGCAGCCGGGGTCGGTAGAATAGGTCTTGTTGATATGGATATAGTGGATGAAACTAATCTGCAAAGGCAAGTTATCTATAATGAGAAAGATTTAGGTAAGAAAAAAGCTATTGTAACAAAGGAAAAATTACAGCTTCTTAATCCAAATATAACAATTGATATTTACCCTATTAAATTAACTTCAGAAAATGCTTTAGGCATTCTTAAAGATTATGATATAGTAGCTGATGGAACAGATAATTTTCCTACGCGCTATTTAGTAAATGATGCTTGTTTATTATTAAATAAAATTAATGTGTATGCAAGCATATATAGATTTGAAGGACAGGTATCTGTATTTAATTATAATGGAGGACCATGTTATCGCTGCTTATATCCTGAACCACCTCCTGCTGGCTTGATTCCTAGTTGTGCAGAAGGAGGTGTCTTGGGGGTCTTGCCAGGAATAATTGGTTCCATCCAAGCTTCTGAAGTATTAAAAATTATCTTAAATATCGGCGAACCTTTATCCGGAAGATTGCTTATTTGCAATGCTCTCAAACAAAAATTCAAAGAATTACAAATAAGGAAAAATGAAAATTGTCCCATTTGCAGTTCTAACCGTCAGATTAATTCATTAATGGATTATGAAGAATTATGCGGTTTCTCACAAGTTAAGATTGATAGCTCTTTAGAAATAACTCCTGAAGAATTAAAAGAAAAATTAGAAAAGAGCGAAATAAAATTAATAGATGTAAGAGAAGTTGTAGAATACAAAATTTGCCATTTGCCAAATGCTAAGCTTATACCTCTTGCTGAATTAAAATATAGAATCAATGAATTAGACACAGCAGATGAAATAGTAGTCTATTGTCATAAAGGATTTAGGTCCGCTCAAGCAGTTCAGTTTCTAAAAGAAATGGGCTTCAAAAAAGTCAAAAGCTTAGAAGGCGGTATAGATGAATGGGCAAGAAAAATTGACCCCACTATCCCCACTTATTAATATTTCCAAATACGAAACACCTTTGCGCTCTTTGTGATTTTAATTTATTAGAATATTGCGAGTTAACGAGTTGTCGCGTTAGTTTTTTAACTCGCTAAAAAAAATTTTTTTCAGATTCCTGAAAATTTGCAATCAATTGTATCTGGTTAGTTTTCTACAAAAAAATAAGCAAAATTGCTATTATAATTAATAATATTGATGTTGCTTAAAATTAAACCACGAGATTACACGGATTATCACAAGATTTCAGCCACAGAATT
>CAYREJ010000110.1:0-8246 GCA_964423235.1 uncultured Acidobacteriota bacterium
CATAATGATATTGAATAATATAATTTTTCTTTTCCACCGGTAAATTAATTTGAAAATCAATGGCTCTTTTAGAAAAATTGAAGCTAACTCTTGTTTGATGCTCAAGCGTAGCTGTAAACAAAGATTCTATATTTAAATTAAAAAATTTAGGTTGATAGAAAGTATAAAAGAATCTCTTCTCTATGAAGCCGTATCTGAGAAGAAATTCGTTTCTAATACCATAACCGAATATATTATTTTTTGTTAAAGAGATGAAAGCTCTTGCTTTATCTTCTTGTTGGTATCCAATTCCATAGGATAAGATATAAGAAGGATTCTCATCGAATTTAATTTCTACATCCGTATGGGAATCGAATAGAGATGATTTTGATAATTCTATTTCCACTTTATTAAATATGCCTATATCATAGAGGCGTTTTTGAGTAGATAAAATATCATTATAGTTCAATACTTTATCCGGCTCAATTTCAAGATACCGTTGTATAAATGATGGCTTAGTCTGGAAAAGACCATTGAAGAAAATTCTATCTATAATGATTTTTTCTCCTTCATTGATATTAATATCTATAATAACATAATTTTCTTCTAAAGCCGATTTAATTGAATAACTGATGCTTGCATTAAGATAACCTTCATTGAAATATTTCTTTTGTAAAATTTGAATATCTTCTTTTAATAATTCCTCTGAAAAATATGTTTGTTTGCTAATTTTAAGGCTTTGGAAGATCTCTTTTTCATCAAATGCATTTATACCTATTAAGTTAATTTTTTTAATGAGAACTTGCTCATTTTCTTTAATGTCAATAAAGATTTGTAATGTATCTGGCGTGGTTAGTTCAACTTTTTCTATTTTAATTTCTGGTTTTATGAAGCCTACTTTCTTGTAATAAGCATTGATTTTGTTCAATTCCTCTTCTGCTTGGCTTTGAATGAAGCCTTTTGAAAATAATCCGATGGTGTTAAGAGCATTATCAGAAAAGAATTTATTTCCTCTCCATTTAATATATATTTTTCTGTATTTGGTTCCCGGATGAATTGTAAAAGTGATCAAAGCAGAATTAGGATTATATTGATATAATACTTTGGGATTGAAGAATCTTTTTTCATTTAGAAAATCTTTAATATTTTCGCAATAAGATTTTAATAAAGCTTCAGTAATGTATTCTTCTTCTTTTAAAGGTATTAGCTGTTTAACATCAGATTTGTTTAATTTATATCCCAAGATTCTTATGATCGGTTTAAAACCGGGATTATAATAAAATTCTAAAGATGCTTGATTATCCGTTAAATTATTTATTTTATATGAGAGGAAAGTATTGATATAGCCATTTTTCTTTTGTTTTTGGAGAAATTTATGAATTTGGCTGTCTATAAATATCTTGTCCAATATACTGCCTTCTTTAACAACTATTGGTGGATTACCTGAATAATTCCTTTCGTATTTCCAATTGACATTTCTTATTATGGTCGGTTGCCTTAAGGAAATTAAAAAATTAATAAATACTTCTTTCTTTTCATTTTCTTTAATAGAATAGTTTAATGAAGCAGAAGCATACCCTAAATCTTTTAAAACTTCCTTTAAATTTTTTAAACTCTCGGCAAGCATATATTCATTAAAAGGCTTACCCTTTTTAAGGCTAATAGATGACTGAATTTTATTCTTTAATGTTTTATTGACTCCATTTATGGATATCTCTTTTATAAATTTATGTTTTTCTAATTTAAAAATTAAAGCAACGCCATCATAGGATTTTCTTGCGTAGACATTTATATCGGAGAAGAAGCCAGTTTTATATAAATTCTCTATTGATCGATATATAGATGAAGGAGTCAGAATATCATAGTTAGGTATAATCTCAATTAAATTTTTTAAATAATTATTTTCATTAAGCTCATAAGGCTCTATGATAACGGCTCTTACTAATTTTCCTCTATATTTTTCAAAAGCTTCTTGATTATTTATATTGCTAAATACATAATTTAGAAATAAGCAGTAAATAAAGATAAGAATTATATTTTTTTTCAAAAAGGACATTTAATTTTTATAGATTAAAATATTTTATTCAATCTAAAATCTAAACCGAAGTATCCTTTTTCATTTCTTGAGGCGACAGCAATGATATTGGGTGCAATTTTAAATTCTATGAGTATGATTTGTTCTTTGCTGGATTTCAAATCGGACGAATAAGTAATACTAAGGTCTTTAGTAATGAATTTATTTATTGTAATTTTAGCAGTAGGATTAGTTTCGGAGGATAAGAAAGAAGGAGAAATCTGAAAGGAACTGAGACCAAGAATTTTTTTTGTTTCTTTTTGGATAGTACCGAATAAAGGATTTGCAATATAAGAGGAGCCCAAAGCGGCAAGGGTTGATTCTTCTCCAGTGCCTTCAATATTTCTTATTTTACCGGGCTGAATATTTTCACCTGACAATAAAGCCCAAATATCAGATTGAGGCAAAGGAGGCTCAGAGCTAAATTGCAAATAAAATTTATCCAGAGTTCCGTTTATCATTAATTTTATTTGGTATTCTTTAATATAAGCATAAGCAATGAAGTCAATTTGTGCAGTGGTTGCGTAAGGGTTTACGAAGTTTATTATTCCTTTTGAAATTTTAAATTCATTACCTAAAAAAGTGATTGTACCAGCTAGTGTATCAGCTCTTCCCATTATAACTGGTTCAGAAATAGTATGTAAAAGATATAATTCTGCTTTTTCATCAAAATTAATTTCCGCATTGCCGAATTTTGCGTTAAATTTAGCTAATTTCTTAGTAGTTATGCTTATATTAAGTTTAATATTTTTCAGTATATCCTCGTTTATTGATTTGATATTTGGAGACTTTTCAATAAGGGAGCCCAAAGTTATTTCTTTATTCCATGTTGCTTGTTCAATTTCAGCATTGCCTGTTATCAAACTTGCTTCTGGATTGCCGAACCAATTTATTTTGAAATTTCCATAAGCATTCAAATCTTTCGGATAATTAAAAAATATACCCTTCCCCTCTGTTATTATAGAAAAATTCTTTATTTTGATTCCATCAAGCAATAATGAACCATTGATTGATACATCACCACCATTCCCTTTCCCTTCTATATCGCGAAAGGAAATTTCTTCTTCATTAAAGTCTATAGTGCCACTAACATTATCCAAAGATAATGGAAGTCCTTTATATTTGAAAGCAACATCCTTTAGGTATAGCCTTCCATAATAATCAATTCCTTTTTTACTTTCTTTTGCTTCTAATTGGATTCTCCCTCTACCACTTGCAAAAATATCAGGAATCATTTTCTCTATTAATTTAATATCTATATCCCCATTAACAACCATAGAAGTAAATATTTTCTTGCTTAAATCAAAAATTGCCTTCGCACTGAATTCATATTCATTTATATAAAAAAATGATTCCGGTAAATTAATTGCAAAAGGAGATATATCTATCGAAAATGTTTCATTGTTTTTGATTTTAAAACCAGAAAATTTAATTGATATTTTAGATATCAAAAGGGATAAATTTTTATTAGGAAATTCATCTAAATTTCCTTTACTGTCAATATTTCCTGAAATTATCAAAGGGAAATTGCTCTGATAATCTTTAATAAATTTTGCTGGAAGATTAATCATTAAATTATTTAATTGGCTCTTAAATTCATAATAATGGGGTTTGGAATATGTTAATCTTAAGAAAGCAATTATCTCTTTTGCTTTATTAAATTCATTGCTTTTTTGAATATTAATATTTGCCTCGCCGTCATTTGAATTCCCTTTTATTTTTATATTTCCAAAATCTATCTTTGAAATAAAGAAATTATTTAATAATAAATTTATTTCCCCCTTCGGATTAAATATATTCCCATTAATTTTTAAATTCCCGGATAAATTTCCTGCTATTTCTAATTTAATAAATTTTTTGGCTAACTCTAAGGGAATATTTTTAATAGATAAATTTGAATCATTGAATTCCCAATTATCTATATTTATTCCGCCCGTATAAAATAAAGAACTTTGCTTCCTCTTAATAATCATTTTTGCAACTTGCAAATACTTTTTCTCATAAGAAAAAGAGAGCATAGCTGAATCAATAAATACATCCATTATATTTGAATTAAATAATGTAATATTGGAAGAAATTTTAATATCTTTAAAAGAACCATCAATATAGGTTTCACCAAATAAAGAACCCCTAAGAGGAAATTCCCATCCAATTGCTTTTAAAATATCTTGTGCTTCAAATTTATTAAATTTAATAGCCGCACTTATGTCTCCATCTATTTTGAAGCCTTTCTTTCCTAAATTAAAAATAGAATAATCAACTATAATATCTTCATCATCCCTTCTAATTGAAACATCTTTCAAGTTGAAGAGCCTGTTCTTATACTGAACAAACCCTTCTACTCTGTCCCAGTAAACATTCCTATACCAAATTTTTTCTCCTTTAAAATTTCCTTTAAATTTAATATCAAATATATTATCTTCTACTTTGCCAGCAAATTTATTTATTCCTTTTATATTCCATAAATCTTCTTCTTGAATAGGTCGATTTTCTATTTTAGTTTCTATTAAATGATAAAGTAAATCAACTTCATAAAGATTGGCGGAATCTGCTACTACATCCAGATTTAAATCCCCTTTAAAATTTAAATTGCCTTTTATTTCATATTTGGAGAATTCTGTTGCCAAGGAAGCATCAAATTTATCAATCCCATAATTATTTAAATAGCCTCTTATATACCCATTTACAGGAAAACGCACTGATTCGCTGTTTATATGATATGAAGAGCCATAAGTCTTATCTTCTTTTAATGAAGAGGTAAAGTAGCCTTTAAATTTTTTAAATGCTCCTTCATACCATTGTAAGTTTCCTAAAAAATTTATTTTCGCAGTGGGCAATATTGGCGTTAGCTTAAACCATTTGCTTAATTGCTCCAATTGACTATTTAAAATGCTAACTTTGTAATGGCTTTTGCCTTTTAAAGGATTTATTGAGAAACTTCCCTCAAAATTACCCCCGGCTAATCTTCCATATATGTGTGGGAGCTGTAAAGCATTACTATCCATAATAAAATTGCCAAAAATATACTGGTATCTGAATCTAAAAATTTGAAAGTTATTTATGAAATAATTGCCCTCAATATTAAAATTTGAAAAGGTACCTTTGTATTTCCCTTCAAAAGTTCCTTTTCCCTTGAGAACTGTCGGGATAAAAAACCAATCTTTAATCTTTTCCCCTGTAAAATTAATTATTACATCTAAATCAAAAATTTTCTCACTATAATCTTTCATAATCCCCTTGCTAAACATAATTAAGTCTGGTGAAATAAATTTTATACTATCAAAATACAGCCCATCTTTTTTTGCAGCGAAGTTCATTTCAGAACTGAAAATCCAATCACGATATTTTTGAATTTTTAATTTGCCCTCGGTAAAAGTTAAATAAGTATGAAAACCTCTTATATTTTTGTCATATATAAATTGAGCATTTAAATTAGGCGTGTAGAAAATCAAAGGAATACTCTCTTTAACATAAATAATTTTCATTTTATTTACTCTTATTTTATTAATATTAAAGCTTATAGGTAGAGATGATTTTTCTTGCTTTCCTTTTTTCCAAGAAGGGAAATTATCTTTTCCTTTTTTATAATCAATTATGTTTATAGCAGCTTCGTTTATAATCAAATAATCAGAAATGATTTCTTTATTGAAAATTTTTCTTAAATTTAGTCTCAATTGTAATTCTTTTATTGAACAAAATGGGATTTCTTTTTTCCCTTTTGGACCATAAATTTTTAATTCTTGAATTGAAATGTAAGGGGGAAAAATTTTAAATTTTAATTTTTCTATTTCTACAAGGCGGTTAATTTTTTTTGAAAAATATTTTGTAATATTTAATGTAGCTTTTTTAGAAAAAGCAGTAGAATTCAAATAAATGCTCAAGCTTATAAATAATATAGCTAATATTGAAAAGATTGATATTCCGATATAAGAAAAAAATTTGATAATCTTTTTCAGTATCATTCTTGAATATTATAACATAATATTAAAATAAGAACTTACTCCTTTCCCCTTAATTCCCAATCCCCAATTCCCAATCCCCAATCCCTAACCGCTAATCCTTAATCCTACAATAGCAATATCATCATTTATCCTCGCATTTGAAAAATTTTTAACATCTTCCAAAAGCACTTCAAGCAAATCTTTCAGAGGCAATTTCTTATTTTGAAGAATAAAATTCAAAAATCTATCTTCACCATATTCTTCAAAAGCTTCATTAGTAGTTTCAATTAAACCATCTGTATAATAGAAAATTAAATCATTTTTTGAAAGCTGAATTGAATTAGTTGAAAATTTAGCATTTTCAAAAGCCCCGAGAATAGTTCCATTAGATTGCAATTTAATAATTTCATTATTTTCTTTAATTATAATAGGAGGTAAATGTCCAGCATTACAATAAGTCAAATTTAGATTATCTATATCTAATAGGCTAATATGCATAGTTATAAATTTGTTTATAGGAGTATAATTTAACAAATGAAAATTAATGAGATTAATTAATTCAAGAAGATTAAAATTAGCATTTTGCATACAGAATCTTAAATTACAAAATGAACGAATAATAGCCTGAATATTTGCCATAATTAAACCAGCAGATAATCCTTTTCCTGATACATCAGCAATTACGATAGCAAGTTTATTTTGAAAATTAAGAAAATCATAATAATCTCCGCTGACAATTCTGGCTGGAAGAAATTTATTTGCAATTTCTATATTGGGGAACTCAGAAATAGGAAATGGTAAAAGTTGTTCTTGAACTTTTTTTGCTATTTCTAATTCTTTTTCCATAGCTTCTTTTTGAGCCCTTTCTTGCAATAAATTTTTAATAGAAGAGACCATTATATTAAAAGAATTGCCTAAGTCTGTAAGCTGACCGGCTCCTTTTATATCTACTTTCGTTTCTAAATTGCCTTTTTGGATATTGTTAGAGGCTTTATATAAAGAGTCAACTGCTTTTGTTATAGAACTTGTCATTTTTACTCCAATTAGTAAAGATATTATTTCTACGATAATGAAAACAATAGAAACGATGAGAATGATTTTTAATATGCTTTTTCCAATTAATCCTATATAGGATTTATCTTTCAATATGTTATTCCAGGTATTTTTATAATTTATTTTTAGAATAATGGCTTGATAATCATTATCATTGCTGGAGGAGCTTATATTTTTCAATAATAATAAAACAGGGAAAGTGGAGTTGCTATCTTTAGGAATTGGAACATCATCTTGTTTTTCAATGGTAATTTTAAAATTTTTTGAAGAGTATAATATTTTTTCAATATAATAATTGCTTGCTAAAGAATAGCCATATATTTTATTTAATTCGTCAAAGTATAAATTCTCTATCGGAAGGAATAAAAGTAGATTAAATTTTTCCAATCTAAATAAAAAAGTATAATATACATCAGGTAATATTGGAATGGAGGTATTAATTTTTGTTTTTTCTTTTATTAATTGAGTTATATCTCTGCAATAATAAATTCCAAATGGCTTATTTATTTTTTTAAATAAATAAGCGAATTTTTCTGAGGATTGATATTCATTTTGGGAGATGATAATTTTTCCAATTCCTTTTGGTAATTCTTGTATAATTAACACAGAAAAAGGATATTCTTGGGAGATATATTTAATAAAGGAATTAAAAGCTTCTTTGTTAGCTATTTGATTTGATAATTTGTTAAATTCTTTTAGGATTTGCTTATGAATTTCTTCAATTTTATAAGTGAAGTAGCTGTTGATTTGAAAACTTGATATTTGATAAGTAAGTAAAATAATGCTTAGAAAAATTAATGCACTAATTAAGATAATAGGAATTACACTAATAAAGATATGAGAAATTATTAATTTGTTTCTTATTTTCCAAGTTAATTTTTTGTATAACCATATTACAATAAGAATTACATAATAAATTAAAAGAAGCTTAAGTATGGAAATAAATAAATAAAAGAAATTTTGAACAATTTCTGGCAAGAAGAAAAAAATGTTTGAATAATCTAAGAAATATTTAAATAAAAATATGATTAAGCAGAAGATGAATAATTTATAAGATTTTCTTTTTTTAAAATTTATGAGAGCTTTTTTAATCATACAATTATTTATTTTACATTATTTTAATGATATAAAAAAGACGAATGAAATAGAGTTTATAGAGTTTATAGAGTTGAGAGTTTATAGAGTTCCACCAATTCTTA
>CAYREJ010000111.1:0-8214 GCA_964423235.1 uncultured Acidobacteriota bacterium
CTGCTGTGCCTCTGTGGTGAAATATAAAAACAGTTCTCATAATATCAAAGAAAGATATATTTTATAGAAAAAACTTTGTGTGCTTTGTGATAACTTTGTGTCCTTTGTGGTTAAAAAATATAAGCAATAAATAGAATAAGGTTGTCTCAAAGCAATAATTTTGTAGAAAACTGACCAGTTACACTCTTATGGAATTGACTGATTTATATTTCAATGATAAAATTTTTAAAAAATAAGGAGATAGAAGATGTTAAAGGAAATAATTGAATGTGTTCCTAACATTAGCGAGGGACAAAGAGAAGAAATAATAGAGGATATTCTTAAACCTATCAAGAAGATGGAAGGGGTGAAACTGATAGGAGTTTCTCCTGACAAAAGTCACAATAGGACTGTGATAACGATGATAGGAAGCAGAGAAAGTTTATATGAAGCTGTATTAAAATTATATGAAGGAGCGATTAAGAATATAGACTTAAGAATCCATAAAGGTGAGCATCCGAGAGCGGGAGCTGTAGATGTAGTACCATTTGTTCCTATAAGAAATGTATCTACTGAGGATTGCATAGAATTAGCAAAAAGAGTAGGTTCAGAAGTAGCAAAAAGATTTAATATACCGGTATATTTATATGAAGATGCTGCTACCAAAGAGGAAAGGAGGGATTTAGCAAACATTAGGAAAGGTGAATTTGAAGGATTTTTTGAAAAGATAAAGCAAGCGGAATGGAAACCTGATTTTGGACCGGATGAGGTTCATCCTACCGCAGGAGTTACTATCATAGGAGCTCGGATGCCTCTGATCGCTTATAATATTAATTTAAATACTTCTTCAGTGGATATAGCTAAGAAAATAGCAAAAAGTATAAGAAACAGTAGTGGAGGATTAAGATATGTAAAAGCTTTAGGTATGATGCTTCATGAGAGAAATATAGCTCAAGTATCTATAAATTTAACTAATTATAAACTTACCCCTATATTTAGAGTTTTTGAGATGGTAAAGAGAGAAGCTCAAAGATATGGTGTATCTATTTTAAGCTCTGAGATAGTGGGACTTACTCCGATGGAAGCATTAATCGATGTAGCTGATTTTTATCTCCAATTAGAAAATTTTAATTATGATCAAATTTTAGAAAATAAACTTCAAGAAGAATTATAATCAAGAATAAGAGCGAGGAATATTTGTGATAAAAAAGAAATATATTTCATCCGATGAATATGAAGAATCTCATAAATCTTCAGCTGTTTTTATTGGGGTGATAATATCTATAATAATAATTTTAATTTTTGCAATAATAATAGGATTAAAATATTTTGGAATTACAAGGAAAAGCGAGGATTTATCAAAAGCTCAAAACAATAATTTAGAAAAAGAAATAGCTGCTGGAGGGGAGGAATTATTGGCTAAGCTTCAGGACAAAGTTAAGGAGTTGAATTCAGAAAATGAAGCGCTTAAAAAAAGTGTAGAAACTTTAAGATCACAGAATGAGCAGTTTCAGAATACAATATCAAAATTAAATATTCATAAAAAGGATAGTGATGATAGAATAAAGGAATTAATGAAAAGCAAAGCTGATCAATTAGCTATCATTGATGAATTAAAAAATAAATATGATGCTAAGCAAAAAGATTATGCTTCGCTTCAGAATGATATGATTCAGCTACGCGGGGAATTGCAAACCTGGAAAAACAAATATAATGATGTTTATAATAAATTGCAGATAGTTTCACATAGCGAAGATGAAGCTGTTGGAAAGTTATTAGAGCAATTTAAAAAAACTTATAAGGAATTAAATTTATTAAAAAATGAAAATGCTGAATTGAAGCAGGAAATAAAAACTCTCCAAGAAGAATTAAATACTTGTTCTAAAGCTGCTCCTCAATAATTTTATTAAATCATTCTTCCTTCTAAAGGGAAGATTTAATTCTTTACAAATTAGAGCCAATTCAGGCAATTTTAAGCCTGCTGAAGTAATTTTATCAGTTTCCGAAAGAGCTTTTTCTACTATCTCATCTAAAATTATGAATCCTTCCGACATAACAATACACCTTTTAACAAATTCTTCAATTATCCATAAGGAATGGGTAGAAATTATAACAGTTTTTCCATTTTCATTGAGTTTTTGTAGCATTTTTAAGATAGACAATTGTTCTTGATAATCTAATCCGGTAGTAGGTTCATCTAATATTAAAATATCTGGCTCATTAATTAATGCTGTGGCGATAGCAACCTTTTGTCTGTCCCCTTTTGTTAACAAGAATGGGTCTTCATCTTCATATCCTTCCAAGTGAACTATCTTCAATACTTCTTTTATTTTTTTTTCATATGTTGAAGGATTCTGATTGGCTAATTTCATACAATATGCTAATTCTTCTTTGATGGAGCTTGCAAAAATTTGATAGTCCGGATTTTGAAAAACGAATCCTATAGTTTTAGGAAGCTCTGAGGGAATTATTTTATGAGGTTGCTTATCTTTTATAAAGATTTTCCCTCTATTTGGAGTTAGGATTCCAGCTATGAGTTTCAAAAGAGTGCTTTTACCGCTACCATTTTTTCCAATTAAGCCAATGAAGTCTCCTTTATTTATAATAGTATTGATTCTAAAGACTCCTTTAGAAGTGTTAGGATATTCAAAAAATACATTATCAAGGATTATAAGTGGCTTATTAGCATCTAAAGTATTCTGCTGGAAAGGGAGTGATGCTTGTAAGCTTGGGAATGATTTTTTAATTTCTTTAATTGCTCCTTGGAATGTTAATGCTTTTTCTTTGTTTAATTTTAGTTCATTAAACATATTGATTCTTGTAGGGGGTTTTATTCCATAAATGGAATATTGTTCTGAATTTAATATTATAGAAGCAGGATCGCTTTCTTTTATAATTTTTCCTTTATCCATAATTAATACTTTATTAAAAACTAAGGCGTTATCCAATTCATTGTCAACAAGCAAAGTGCTTTTATATTCATTATTTAATTCTTGAATCATTTGGAAGACGGAGGTTCTACCTTCAGTATCCAAATCAGTCATTGGTTCATCCAATATGAATACATCCGGATTCATTGCCCAGATAGAAGCAATTGCTAATCTTTGTTTTTGACCGCCAGATAAAAAAAAGGGTGCCATTTTTTCATAATTAGAGAGACTTAATTTTTTAATGCTTTCCTTTACAAGATGGACAATTTTATTTCTTTCTATTCCTAAATTTTGAAGACCGAAAGCTATTTCTAATTCAACAGTAGAATTAAAGATTTGTGCTTCAAATTCTTGAAGAACTAAACCTATGTAAGGATTCGGTTGTAGATTTTCTATTCCATCATAAAAAATTTTCCCCATCAATTTGCCTGGAATAACTTTCGGTATCAGTCCCTTTATGCAGAAACATAAAGTAGATTTTCCAGCCCCTGTTCTTCCCATTATTAATAATTTTTCTCCTTTAGGTATTTCAAGATTTATTTTTTCCAAAGCCATACCTTTTGCTCTGGCATAAATAAAAGAAATATCTTGTAAAATTATGTTCATAAAAATTATAAGAATTAACTAATGAAATATTTGCAGAAGAGAGAATATTTATTATTAGCTTTTAGAAGTTCTTTGTGAGTTCCTTGGTCCTCAACTTTGCCATTGGATAAAAAAATAATTCTATCAGCTCTTTTTATTGTAGAAAGTCTATGAGCTATTATCAAAGAAGTATAATTAGAAAGCCAATCATTTATTTTAGTTTGAATCAAATTCTCTGTTTCCGGATCAATTGAAGAAGTAGCTTCATCTAATATTAAAATTAAAGGACTGATAGACAAAGCTCTTATAAAAGCAATTAATTGTCTTTCTCCCGTAGATAATTCTATTCCTCTTTCGCCTATCTTATAGTCTAATTTATTAGTAAAACGCAACATTAATTTTTCTCCGATTATTTGATAAGTAATTTTTTCTATCGCTTTTTCATTCAACCTATCACTTCCTAAATATAAATTTTCTTTTAAAGGTTTTGAGAATAAAAAGGGTTCTTGAAAAACAATTCCAATATTTCTCCTGAGGCATTGAGCAGAGATTTTTTTAATATCTATTCCATTAATTAATATTTCACCACTATAATTATCATAAAACTTTAAAAGTAAGTTTACAAGAGTGGTTTTTCCTGCTCCTGTTGGTCCTATGAGAGCAACTTTTTCTTTCGGTTTAATATCAAAGGAAACATTTTGAATTATGGTTTCTTTATCGTAAGCAAAAGAGACATTTTTAAAGGAGATAAGAGGGGGTTCCTTAATTATTATTTCTATGCCTTTATATTGGTTATCCGTAGGTTCATCCATCAATCTAAATATTCTTTCTGAGGCTATTACGGAAGAGAGAATAGTATTGTATTTCTCTGCCAAATCTGATATAGGGTGAAAGAAGCGGTCAGAATATTGAATAAAAGCTACCAAAGTTCCGAAAGTCATTGAGCCTAATAGTATCTTTGAACCACCAAAAAAAAGGATTGTGGCAATAGAGATGGCTCCAATGAGTTCAATAGCTGGATAAAATAAAGCATAATAAAAAATTGCATCAAGGTTAGCTTTCTTGTATTCGTTGTTTAGTCCATCAAAAGAATTAAAGCTTTTATTTTCACAATTGAATATTTGGATTATGGACATTCCCATTATAGATTCTTGAAGAAAAGCATTCATTTTAGCTAACCAAAAACGAACTCTATTATATGATTCTTTAAAATTTCTTTGGAAATAGAAAGCAATAATAAAAATAAAAGGTAAGATAAGTATTATTATGAAAGCCAAAGAAGAATTTAATAAAAACATTGCTATTAATATTCCTATTAGGATAAATATATCTCCAGACATTGCTATTATGCCGCCTGTAAATAATTCGTTTAGAACTTCTACATCATTAGTGATACGAGTGATAATTTTGCCAACCGGAGTTTTATTGAAAAATTTTATAGGTAAATATTGAATATGTTTAAATAAATCAGACCTTAAATCAAACATTATTTTCTGACCTGTAATCTGAATAATGAACTCATGATAATAGGAATTTAGGAAATTAAATAAGAGTAGTAATAAAAATATTATTGCTATTTTCCATAATCCTATTAAATTGCCTGCAATTATATATTTATCAATTGCTATTTTTGTTAAATAAGGTAATAGAAGCTCTCCTATTGAAGAGAATATTAATAGGATTAATGCTAATATTAGGCTTTTTTTGTAAGGATAAATATACTTGAAGAGCCTTTTAAGAATGCGCCAATTATATTCTTTTATTTTTATTTCTTCTAAATCTTCTTTTAAAAATAATTCAGTCATTATCCTTTCAACTTTTCTTCAATTAATTGTTTTTGGATTAAATTGTAGTAATATTTCCTTTTTGCCATAAGAATTTCGTGATCCCCTTCTTCAATAATGCTTCCATCCGAAAAAAGGAGAATTTTATCAGCTTCTCTCAAAGAATGGATTCTTTGGCTTATTATTATTTTAATTTTAGAATAAGGGTAATTTTTTAAATTATTCCAAATAAGATATTCCGTGTTAATATCTATCTGTGAAAATGGGTCATCAAGAAGAAGAATGTAAGGTTTTTTGAAAAGAGCGCGTGCCAGAGTTAATCTTTGCTTTTGTCCGCCTGAAAGCGTAATACCTCTTTCGCCGATGAGTGTTTTTATTCCTTGAGGCATTTGTTGAATTTCATCATAGATAGCTGCTATTTTTAAGCAATCAATAAGAAAAACTTCATCTTCATTTGGTGAGCCCATTTTAACATTATTTTCAATGGTGTCAGAGAAAAGAAAAGGATCTTGAGGGACATATCCAACTATATTCATCCAGGCTTCTGCTTGTATTTCTTTGAGAGGATATCCATTAAATAATATTTCTCCTTCTTGATATGGATATTGTTTTAAGATGAGCTTTAATAATGTAGATTTCCCAGAAGCTGTATGTCCCGTAATTAATATTGTTTCTTTAGGATTAGCTATAAGATTAACATCTTTAAGTATTTTCTTATGATCATATGAAAAAGAAAGATTCTTTATTTCTAATTTATTATTTATATCTTCGGACGGGAGAACAAGAAAACCTTGAAATTTATCAACGGGCTTTTCTTGCAGAAGCTCATTTATCCTTTTAAGGGATGCGGCTCCTCTTTGGAGTAAATTTATTACCCATCCGGAAGCAATTGCAGGCCATCCTAATAGCATCAAATAAGAATTAAATGCTACAAAGGAGCCTAAAGTTATTTTTCTTTCTATTACATAAATACCTCCAATCCATAAGATAATTAAAAGGGATAATCCAAGCATAAGGATAAAAAAAGGATTTATAAAGGTGTGGATTTTTATTAATTCTTTATTAGCCTTTAGATAATGTTCATTAATAATTTTAAATTCTTCTACTTCTTTATTTTCTCTTGCAAATGCTTTAATTTCTCTAATTCCATTAAAATTTTCTTGGCTTTTAACGCTCAATTCGCTAAATTTTTCTTGAACTTTTTCAAAAGAGCTTCTTATACTTTTGCCGACCTTAAAAATTATAAATGAGATGATAGGAAGTGGGATTAATGAAAAAAGGGTTAATTTTGGATTTATTTTAATCATCATATAGATAGCGAAAAGAGAAGTGAAAATGGAATTGATGGAATACATCAATGCAGGTCCGACGGACATTCTAACAGCATGAACATCATTTGTTATTTTTGCCATAATATCACCAGTATAATTTTTGATATAAAAAGATTGAGGCAATTTCAGGATATGCTCATATAAATTATTATGCAGCTGATATTCAAATACCCTGGAAAAACTAATAAGAAGTTTACGCATTGCGAATCTAAAAATTCCATGTAAAAAAGTAATGAGGATAATCAAAAAAGAATAAAGGGCTAACCGGCGTAAAGTAATATTAATTTTTAAATCATCAATTCCTATTTTGAGGACCCAAGGTGATAAAATACTAAATGCGGAATTTAGGAAAATAAAAAGTATACCGAGGATAATTATTTTTTTATGCTGTTTAAAAAAAGGAGATATTGTGAGAAATACTTTGAGAGTTTCTAATTTTTTTTCTTTGGTCATTAAAAAGCTTTAGAAGCAGTTTTATCTACCCACATTTTTTTTACTTTTTTATGAACTAAATAAGTATTGATTATATTTTCAGCAGTAAGATTGTATTTTTGGAATAATTCCTGAGGTGTACCGGAAGTCCCAAAAATATCATTGATGCCTATTCTATAAACATTAACAGGATGATTTTGGCAAACGATTTCACAAATGGCACTTCCTAATCCACCAATGATATTATGTTCTTCAATAGATATGATAAAGCCTGTTTCCCGACAAGCTTTGTCAATGCATTCTTCATCAATAGGTTTTATGCTTGACATATTTATTACTCTTACATTATAGCCATATTCTTCTAATTTGTTAGCTGCATTTAATGCAATAGAGACCATTTGACCGCAAGCTATAATGGAACCATCATTGCCTTCTTTTAGAATTTCAGCTTTCCCAGGTTCAAAATTTTCTGAAGTATGCTCTAACAGCGGAACAGCATTTCTCGTTAGCCTGACATAAGCTGGTCCATCTCTGTGTTCAGCTAAATATAAAATTATTCTTTTAGTTTCTGTTGCATCTGATGGAACGAATACCTTCATATTAGGGATAGCACGCATTATAGCTATATCTTCATTAGCTTGAGCAGAAGAACCGTCTTCTCCTACTGATATTCCCCCATGAGAAAAACAAAGTCTTACAGGAAGATTCATCCTTGCTATTGAATTTCTTATTTGTTCCCAGGCTCGAGAACCAAAAATAGCGAAAGTGCTTGCGAATGGGATTTTACCTGATAGAGCTAATCCTACGGCAGTGCATATCATATCTTGCTCAGAAATTCCCATTTGAAAAAAACGTTCCGGCTTCCATTTGGCAAAGTATTTAGTTTTCGTAGAATCGGATAAATCAGCATCTAAAACAACAACATCGGGAAATAAATCTTCCTTAGCTATTTGCTCTAAAGCTTTACCATAAGCTTCTCTTGTTGAAATTAATTCTTTCATGTTTTGGCTTTATCATTATAATTTTTTATCCCTTTTTTGTCAATTAAGGTTGAAGTAACTGGTCATTTTGCTCCATAATTATTGCTTTGAGGGTCCCTTATTCAATTTATTGCTTAGATTTTTTAACCACAAAGGACACAAAGTTATCACAAAGCACACAAAGTTTTTTCTA
>CAYREJ010000112.1:0-8160 GCA_964423235.1 uncultured Acidobacteriota bacterium
CTATCTTATCAAGTGAATCCTTATATATATTTGTGCTAATTAATTTATTTTTCCATGCATCTGAAAAATATTCAAGGGCATCAGGTTTAATAATTGAGATATACTTAGCTGCATCTCCTCGAGAAAAAGATTTAAAAAGTCCTTTATCTTCTTCTGGATGGGCAAAAATTATCAGGCAGTCATATTTTTCTCTTATTTTATTAACCAATTTTTCAAGCTCGTAATCTGAATCAATGTCACGATGGGCTCTGCCATTTACAAGAGGATTTTGTGGATTCTTATCAAGGCTATGGATAAAGGTATTCGCACCATCTATATCAATAGTATCTTCAAAAATAGTAATCAGGTGAAGTCCATATTTACCACCAGCTAATGAGATAGAGAGTTCCGCGCCCGGCAAAATAAAAATCCCTTGTTCTTTTGCCGCATCTCTTATAGGAATAAACCATTCGCTTCTAATTCCGTTGTAATCAGTAATAGCGGCAACTTTTATATTTGCTTGCATTAATTTTTCAATGTACTCTGCCACAATTTTATTCATATCTTCTTTAGAATTAAGATTAATACCTGGTGGAAGAGCGAAACTGTCCACTCCAGGTGAATGCAGGTGTAAATCAACTCTAAGCCATTCTGCCCCAATATAATCAGAACTTTTCATTGTTTCCTCCATTTGCGGTTCTTACTGCGACCTCTAAGTCTGATACATCAAGTTCACCGGAGATGAGCTTGGGCAGTAATAGATCCCGTGACTTTCTTAAATTTGCCTTTTTCACATATAGTTTATCAACTAATTCTGGAATATCCTTTACTATATTTACAAATTGCTCAATAATCTTTCTTTGTGGAATAAGAATCGGCACATATGATATGCTTTCTATTGTTATTTGCGGTTGAGCTGATCCACCTAATGCTCTATCAATATCACTATTCTTCAATAATAGCTCTGCATAGAAATAATTAATGTAATAAAATTCAGGTTTAGGTCTAATACGAAAAGAGTTGTTAGTAATGAAAGCAGATTGTCTTGTTCTCCAAACTGTTCCAGAACTGTTGCCACGACAAGTAATAAGAACTACTTTATCTTTTTCAACACACTCATCGTAAAAGCCAATTATGCTACCTGCTCCGTAAACAGGATATTTCCCAGCTTTCCTTATTTTCTTAAGCGGCAAATTCTTCCCATATTTAACATCAAAAACTTGAGACAAAAACTTAACTTCCCATTCCTCAGGAATCTTACCCAACTCTGAATCCACAAACTTCACCTTTTCATGACCCGG
Organism: uncultured Acidobacteriota bacterium; assembly: GCA_964423235.1. Taxonomy (GTDB): domain Bacteria; phylum Acidobacteriota; class HRBIN11; order MFGW01; family MFGW01; genus CAYREJ01. The sequence continues at coordinate 1,281 of CAYREJ010000112.1, forward strand.
AAATCGGAAATTAACAAACCATTCCTGATAAATAAGCCGTGCTATTTCTTCAAGGATTTGTATACGGCGGGTGTTGTCTTCAATCAGGTCATCGTAGGCAGAAAGGATGGAAGAGATTTTTTGCTGATTCTTAAACGGAATATATGGTGCTTCAATTCCTTTCAGAACATCCAAGGAAGCTCTTTGTCTTCCCGATGCCCCATACATGCTTTTTTCAGCAGGCTTTCTTAAAATATCTGAGTAAGACAAATAAAATAAGAAGCCCTTATCTGATATCCCCTCTATTGCTCTGAAAACAAAAAACTCAGTAGAGCCAAAATATTTCTCATTATCTCTACCTTTTACCTGGGCGATTTTTCCATTTTCCAGGCATGGAGTTATTCTTGCGAAAATAATATCTCCAGTCTGAAATCTACTTCCTCCTCCTTTGAATTTTTTTTCCTTAATAGCAGAAATATAGCGTTGTCCTGGCGTGAGGTCTTCCATTTCAATAAATGAATAAGTTTCTCCTTTTTCTAAGTCTACCTTTGGATTTATTTGTGCAAATTCTGAAAATAACATAATTTTACTCACTCTATTACTTTTGTCCATTTTGAGCCGTTCATGTTTATATTAATAATCAACTAATCGCCATAATCGCTAACTTTTAATCTCACGAATATTTGCTACCTTTTCCTCTATTCTAATTCTCTTGCTCCTTGTATTCAGTGTTATCAATTCTATGAATGACTCTTAAAATGTCCATTAAATGTCCGTAATATGTCCGATATGTCCGATAAATGTCCATTATTTAAATTCATATTTTCTACCTTTCTTTTCACCAATTACTTTTAAAATGCTTTTACTTACTAATTCTTGTAGGTCTCTATACAAAGTTTTTTCAGAGACATCCTGAACTAAATCTTTAAAAGAAGCCAGAGTAATCTTCCCTCTTTCTTTTACATACATCACCGCTTTTATCTGTCTTTCATTTAGTCCCAGTTTCTTAAGATTTTCCTCGTTCCATTTATCCTTGTAGAATATCACGCTCATTACGCCATACTCTTCAATAAAATCAGGTTCGGGCAGTCCTTGTTGCAGACAATTATCCACGATTTTTATTGTTCCTCTACCCCAGCCCTCTATAAAACCGGCAAAGTAAAATATTTCAGCAAGCAACCTGTTTCTTGGCCTTGATAAATGATTTGTCTTTAGTTTTGTTACAGGCACTTCGGGCGGGAGTTTCCCTTCGTTCATAATTATAAGTTTGTCGGAATAAACCCTTATCTGTATATTTGAAGTGCCAATATAATCTCTATGGATTAAAGCATTAATAATCGACTCTCGCAGTGCTTCGTAAGGATATTCAAGAATATCCCTGCGATGAATACCTTCATATTTAATCTCACTGATAAGATATTTTGATCTTAGAATTTCAAGAGCACTTTCTAATTGTTCAAAAAGGTTTCCTCTGACAATATCAGTAAATTGGATGTCTGTTTCTGTCAAAAATTTTCCAATTTTTATTATTGAGTGCCGATAAAATCGTTGAGGCTCCTTACCAAAAAGCAGAACCGCTGCACGGTTTAATTTTCCATGCTCTAAAAGATGTAATTTTTCAAAAAGTAATTTTATATCTTCTTCTTTAACTATAGAGGGTATCCTGTCAATGGCTCTTCTTTTAAACTCTTTAACAGTTTCAATATTTATATCATCAAAACTAAATTTTTCTTCAATAAATTCATCCCATGTTTTTCCCGATTTTCTGAGCAAAAAATCTGTAAGTTGTTGCCCTTGTAGTTGTTGTGTTGTGCTTCCACTTCTTATGTAGTATCTTCCGTCATAAGATATTGGGACAGAAAATGGTTCTATTTTGACTTTAACTATTTCTTTCCCTTTTCTTCTTTCTATCTTCACTGCAGGAATTAAACCGACTTTGTCTTTTACTTTATTGGGAAGGTCAACAAGTAATTTTTTGGCATTAGGGACATCTATTACATTTTTATTGTCATCTACGCCAATTATCAATTCTCCTCCATTAGTATTGGCAAAAGCAGAAACAATTTTCACACAATCGTCATTCCATCTTGATTTATATTCTATATTCTCTGATTCAGGATGTTTTAATCCTGCTCTGTATTTAAACTGATTTGACTTAATCATTTTTAATCTCCAGAATTTTTGCAACATTTTCCGATATTTGCCCTTCCAGTTCCTTTGCCTCCACATTCAAAACTTCCAATTCCTCGTTCAACTCCTCAAGCCTCGCCTTAAAATCGAACTCGTCTTCTTCCTTTTCTGTAACGCCGACATATCTTCCCGGATTCAGGCTCCATCCCTGCTCTTCAATTTCCTTCAATGTCGCAACTTTACATAAACCAGCGACATCTTGATATTTACCCTTTGGGAATGTTTCTTTTGTCCATCTCTCACTGCCATGCACTATCTCAATATCCTCTCCACGATATAAGCGCACGATATTAGCAATAAACTCTATCTGCTCAGGCAAATACTCCCGATGTGCTCGGTCAATCTGCTGATAGATTTTCCTTGCATCAATAAAAAGCACTTTATCCCTACGCTCTGAATTGCGTTTACCTTTATCCAAAAACCATAATGTGCAGGGCAGTGTAACTGTGTAAAAGAAGTTGGAACCAACTGCAATCATTACATCAACGACTCTGTCGTGGAGTAATTTTTTTCTCAATTCCAGTTCACTTGCCCGGGCATCGCTTGCTGAATTAGCCATAACAAATCCAGCCCGTCCTTTGTTATTTAAAGCGCTATAAAAAATTTGTATCCAGAGGTAATTGGCGTTATCAACAGAAAGCATACCAAAAGGAAAACGTCTGCGGTCATTCTTGATTCGTTCTCTGTCAACGCGATTCACATTAAAAGGAGGATTAGCCATCACATAATCAAACTTTCCAACCATATCGTGCAGGTCATCATAGTAGGAGTTAGCCTGTAGAACATCCCCCGATAGTCCATGCACAGCAAGGTTCATTTTGCATAAGTTAACTGTTTCCTGAGTTTTCTCTTGACCATAAATGCTGATTTCATCCACTGCACGTTTCTTATGTCTTTCAATAAATTCAGCACTCTGGACAAACATACCGCCTGAACCACATGCTGGGTCAAAAATCTTCCCGTGGAATGGTTGGATAACTGAGACAATCAGTTTGACAATAGATGTTGGCGTAAAGAATTCACCGCCCTGTTGGCCTTCTGCCATGGCAAACTTGCCAAGAAAATATTCGTAGATTTTTCCAAATGCATCGCCATCAATATCAGTGGGAATTGATGACATAAGTCTAAGTAGTTCAGCAAGGAGATTGTTCTTAAATCGGTTGTAGGTTTTTGGCAGTACACCTCGAAGGTCTTCATTTTCTTTTTCAATAGCTGCCATTGCCTCATTGATAGCTCTTCCAATATTTGCTCCTACAGGAAGATTTAATAGGTGTGAGAATCTTGCCTCTTCCGGTAGATACATAACACCTGCGGCTTGATAATCTGTCTTGCCGATTTTCCTGCGGTCAGTAGTCTTTTTTGAAAGAATCTTTTCTTGTTCGGTGAAACGATAATCTGCATATCGTAAGAAAATGAGACCTAAAACAGGGGTAGAGTATTCCGAATATTTTAAATCTGAATTTGCCCTTAGTTCATCTGCTACATCCCACAAGCGTTTTTCCATTTCTGCAATATGATTTCTTACCATGTTGGCTCCTTACTTACTTTCTCTTAATATTCTCAATATTCTTCAAACCTGCTTCTTCAGCCATTTCCAGAAGTTTCTGGAATAAGAATGGGTGAGGGGTTCGAGTGCCCTTTTCCCAGTTATTTACAGTTGGAAAAGTCACTCCAATTTTTCCTGCGAATTGTTCTTGCGTTAGTCCAAGTTTATTCCTGAGCTCTTTAACTAACTTGGGGATATATTTATTTTTCATTATTTTACCTCATAACAATTAAATTATTTTTCATAAAATATTTTATAATATATTATAAAAGAAAAATAAGAAAGTCAAGTTTTTGTAACTTTATAGTCTATTTAATTGATGAAATAAAAGATATATTGAAGAGAAGAAACTTTGAGGGCTTTGTGATAACTCTGTGTCCTCTGTGGTAAAAAAATTAGAAACCGCTAAGGGCACAAGGGAAGCTCAAAATAATAATTCTGTAAAAACAATATTTGATTTACTTGGTTCTATTAAGATATCCATATCTTTCGTATATCTTGGAAGCGCATAAAAAGCTACTGCAAATGCTCCTACTATGCAATACTTTACTCTAAACTTGTTGAATAATCTTAATATATCTTCGTAATCTTTTTCTACTTTCATTTTTACCTTTTTTCTTTTTAATTTTATAATATATCTCCCGTAAATACTGAATTGTCTCTACTCTTTTATAGCTGCCCATTTTCTAATAATATTCTTCATTAAATTTATCTGCTGAATCAAATGAATTAGTTTTGTTTATCCAAATTTTTTTATTATAGCTTCAATATAATATTATAAAATGCAATTATAAAAAAGAAAAAAGAGCTAATTTATAAATACTCATCTGTGTTCATCTGTGTTAATCTGTGTTAATCTGTGTTTATCCGTTTCTATCTGTGTTAATCTACACTAACCTGGAACTCTATCTCAGAAGCATTCTTGCATCTACTTATCAAATCAACCACTTCTAATTCTAACTTATATCTTTTAGGAGGCAAATTCTTATAAGGGAGAATAAAAAAATTAGTTATTATTTTTTCCAGAAAATTACTGAATTCATTGATTTCTTTAGGTGGAAGAGAGCTAATCATTTTTCCTTCTTCATCATAAAGCTTAAAGGATATTTGCAGAGCCGGTTTTGATAAGGCAGTAAAGCCCGGATTATAAATTTGATACATACCGGCTAATATCCCATTTGAGGGAAATTTCCTAATAGAAGAAAAATATAATTTCTTATTTTTATAGACAATTGTTCCATCAGAATTAAAACTTAAAGAATTTGAAGCAGAAGATTGTTGAGCATCTTCAATCTTTGTAGCTATTAATAAAGGAGAGATTTGAAAGCATTTATCTTTTTTAACAAACATTTGCAAATCTTTTTTCCAACCGGATAAACGCCATCCCCCTATTTCTGCAACTGCCAAATACAAAGTATAATAACCTGGGTCAATTTCAAAAAGATATGAATATTGAAAAAAAGAATTATTATTGATTAATTTTAATAATTCATTTTGTTCAAAAGTTATATTAGCGATCCTATGGTCTTTCATAACTATATTACCTTTTTTATCCTTTACCAAAAAAGCATAATGAACAGAATCAATTATTTTTTCTCCCTCGTAAAGAGCGTTTATAGAAGAAAATGGGATGGAAATATTAATTAATACATTGATTTTGCCTTTTTCTCCCATAAAGTAAGCAATTTCATTTTCCATAGCAATCTGATTATAGAATTCAGAGAAGTCTAAAGCAGAAGCAAGTAAAATATTTATTTGATCATCTAAAGTAAAATCTGTAATAGAATTTCTCAATCTAACTTTTACACCGGATTTAGAAGACTTCACAGTAATTTTATGAATTTTACCATCGTGAGATGGACGTTTTGGAATATAACTAATCAAATAATAGCTGGAGATATCTTTACTAATTTTGTTAAAGAAATCATCAAATTGTGAACTTGTTTGAAAAGCAAAGCCGCCTGTATCTTCTGCAATACTTTTGAATTGATTCAAATACTGATTAGCTTCTGAAAAAGTAGCTATTGAGGATTTAAAAGCGCTTTCTGCTCCGAGGGTATCCATCGGATTAACCGGATTGAGCCAATATATTGTTAATTCAGATGAATTAGCTTCTTTTATTAAATCAATTAATGAAACAACTTTAGTTCCTTCTGTCGTTCTTTGCTGATTTATTTCATTCAATACATATTCAATATCTGTAGGTAAATTGTAATCATAAATAAATTGCCTAATTGTTTCTATAGTATAAGAGTAATAAACATTGCCGGAAGGATCAAAACCTTCTGAAAAAAATACTAAGCTTTTATGTCCGGGAACATGCCTCAAGAATTTAAAAATACTTTTCATTGATTCTATTGAATTTTTAGCATTCCTTTGTTCTTCTAGAGCATAAATTCTTGCTTGATTATATGCTTGGCGAATTGAAGATTCTACGCAATTTAATCTTACTCTTGGGATATCATAAGAATTGCATTTTTGCATTGCTTCTAAAGTGATTTGAATATTTCTTAATTTGCTGTTACGAGATTCGGCACCTCCCATCCCACTCTTTAGCTCTTCTAATGCATTGATTAAGTCAATCGAAGAATTAGTAAAATTCTTGATTATATGATAATTTCCATTAGCATCAATATACCCTAAAGCTATCCAAGTATTTTCATTGCCATATCTTGAGATAAATTCTTTTGCAGCATTCTTCCCTAATTGAATATTCTTTTGACTGCTGTTGCAACCATCAAAAATAAAAACCACACTATTATAAAAGCGCTTCCCTTTCTCCAATAATATAGGTTCTACCTTCTTCTCCTTCCCCTCCATATACTTTGGAATTGATAAATGAATTTCATCTACATATTTTATCTCTTGTTTAATTCCATCTTCCCATAATTGAAAATCATCTTTAGTTAATCCTCTAACAAAATTATTCTTTTCATCATAAGCAAATACTTCTACTTGCAACAATCTTACTTCTTCCTTAAATTGTAGAGCAGGTAGCTTTTCCTCTTCCTGACCCTTAATAAAAAATGAACCGGAAATTATTAATATGATTATTAAAAAATTTTTTGCTCTCATCCTTCTTTAATTAACTCTTTTTCTAATGAGGCATATAATGATTCCTCTGAGCTCAGCTTGGTTAATTTCCCTATTATTCTAACTATAATG
>CAYREJ010000113.1:0-8141 GCA_964423235.1 uncultured Acidobacteriota bacterium
AATTTTTTACATTGCTTTTCATTTTTTTAATTTTATTAAATATAATTTTAATATAAAAATTTTACAACAAAATTATAGGTAAATAGTTAGTTTTTCTCAAGGAACTAAACAAAATTGTTATAATACTTCATAAAAACGATGCTTTTTAAAATTAAACCACGAGATTACACAGATTATCACAAGATTTCAGCCACAGAATTTCACAGAAGAACACAGAATTTATTATTTCTGTGTTATTCTGTGTCCTTCTGTGGCTAAATCTTGTGTAAATCTGTGTAATCTTGTGGTTTAATATCTCTCCTTGCTTTTGAAAAAAACTGACCATATATGCGGATTAAACTTGAAAATATAGGAGCGCAATTTTATAATGATAAGCATGCTAAAGAGATATTTTAGATATAATGCAGCTAATATGAATTTTATAAGGCATAGAGGAGAAAATCTATTAAGAATTTCCCTTTACAACATATGCCTGGAAAACAAAAACGATAAACCATCAAAATATTCCCTAATTTTGAATATGCAATATGTCTAATTCTCGTCGGATTAATAGAATTTTACTTAAAAAATGAAAAAAGAGTTCGTCATTATATTAAGCATTTTATTTTTAATTGCTTTATGGTTTCGGATATATTCGCTTGATGCAGTAGGATTAAGCTTTGATGAAACTCATAAGATAGAAGCAGCTCGCCTTTACAGAATAGGAAATTTTTCTTTTAATCTTGAGCACCCTATGATTCTAAAATTGCTTATTGCTTTCTCTGATATCATAAGCGAAAAAATAAATAATATTAGAAGATTAAAAAATAAAATTTCTGATGAATATATTGTGCGGATTCCAAATGCATTTTTTGGTGCTCTTTTTACAATAGTAATATACTTATTTGCAAAGGAAATGTTCAACGATATTATTGCTTTGCTTTCAGCAACTCTCTGGGCGATAGGAATAAATGCGATAGCTATAAATAGAATTGCAAAAGAAGATACTCTATTAGTTTTTTTTACTTTTTTAGGATATTATTTTTACTGGAAGGCTAAATATCTCGGTCCTGTAGAATCTTTAAGAAGAGAAATTTTATATATTCTTAGTGGAGCAAGTTTTGGTTTGATGCTTGCCTCAAAATACTTTCCTCATTATATCGGATTAAATTTTCTCTTTCATTATACTCGCAAGCATGAAGAAAAAACTAATTATCGGCTCGGAGAAAAAACTTTATGTAATTTTTTTAAAGCCTTCATAATTACTTTCGCATTGGCGAATTTTTCTTTGTTTATTCCGGATAATATTAAGTATATTGGTGGTTATTTATTAGGAGCCACGATAACTCATCATGGTTATGAAATGATGAAAAGACTTTATTACAATAATTTTATTAAATATAGCAACTCCACACCTTTCTATTATTATTTGCTTTTCCTTTTAGTAAAATTTCCCCCGATTATTCTTATTATGCTAATAATTGGATTAATTATTATTTTCAAAAATCATTCAAATGATGGATATTATTTTTTGAAATTTATGTTTCTTTTTTGGGTAATTCCTTTTTCTTTGCTTAGTGTTCATTGGCTTCGGTACACTTTGCACATAATTCCTGTCATTTATATGATTTCTGCAATCGGCATTTATTTTATTTATTCCAAAATAACGGGTTTGAGCTGGTTAGGAGCTAAATCTAAAATGATAGGAAAGTTTTTCTTAACTTTTTGTATCTTGATTATTTTATGGACTTCCTATTCGGCAGCTCCATTTTATATGTTTTATGTAAATTCAATAGGAGGAGGCAACAATCATCGCGCTTATTATTTCCCTCATGATGAAATTTATGATGCCGGTGTTCGTGAAGCTATTTCTTATATTTCGCATATTGCTTCTTCAAATAGCTACATATTTTCCGATACCCAAGACACGGTAATTTTTTATTTAAAAAAATTTAGAAGAAATGATATTAAGGCGATAGAGCTTTCTCAGCATATCAAAGATGTTTTTAATGCTTCTCTGAAAAATAAATACATTATAGATCAAAGAGGAAGAAAAACTTTTGAAAATTATGAATTGCTTGAGGAACTTCATAAAAATTATGAACCTATTAAGGTAATAAAAATTGATAATATAGAGACAACAAAGATATATTTTTTAAAATGAAGTTTGAATTCTACCTATAAAAAACTTATATATTAGATAAAAATGAAAAGAAAGTGGAACAAATTACTTTTTGTAATAATGATTTATATCTTTTTAAATTCGCTTATAGAAGCATCTGAATATGCGGTCATAGAGGGATATGTTAAAGATGAGTATAATACTCCTTTACCGGGGGTTGAAGTAACACTTATAGATAATAATAATCCTTTGTCCAAGGCTCTTTCCATAACAGATTCAAAAGGTAGCTTTGTTTTCAAAGGTCTTAAATCTGGAAGATATATTTTAACGGCATCGCTTATGGGATTTGAATCTATTATAAAAAAGGATATAGTTATAAAAAAGGAAAATATAGTAAAATTAGAGATTATTCTTCAGTTAAAAGAAGCAGCAAAAGAAACAATTGTAGTCTCGCCTAAGAAAGCTGTAATGAATTCTAAAATAACTATGCCGGCGCAAGAAATTAATCAAAAAGAATTTGCTAATGCTCCTTTGCAGATGAAAAGATTTCAGGAGATTCTTCCTTTGGTTCCTTCAGTTGTTAGGGGTCCGGATGGTCAAATTAATATGAATGGAGCAAGGGCATATGAGAATTCTCTGCTTGTAAATGGAGCAAATGTTACTGACCCAATAACTGGAGAATTTGCTATGGAAATTCCCATAGAAGCTATAGAAAATATTCAAACTTTTACAAATTCTTACTCAGCAGAGTTTGGAAAATATACCGGCGGCGTAGTAAATATATCTACTTTACCGGGCGACAATCGATGGAGAATTAAGTTTAATGATTTTATACCGCGTCCGCGATTTATGCATCATACCATTGCAGGTATAGAATCTTTTACCCCACGCTTTGTTTTATCAGGTCCGATAGCTCCTTCAAAATTATTCTTTTCTCAATCTTTAAATTATAATTTTATAAGAACTACCTTTTATGATTTGAAACTTCCTGAAAATGAAAGCATTTACAGAAATTTCAATTCTCTTACTCAATTAGATTATTTAATGAATAATCAGAATCGTTTAAAATTCACTTTATCTTTTTTTCCGCAAAGTATCTCTAATTTGGGAATTAATCAATTTCATCCACCGGAAGTGAGCCCACTCCAAAAACAATCCGGTTGGAATCTCGGCTTTTCTTGGGAAAATATCTCCGATAAAGGTGCTCTTTTTGAAAGCATTTTTAGCATTAAAGAATTAAAGTCAGAAATATTACCGGATAATAATTCTTCAATGTTAGTAAGTCCCGAAGGTATTTATGGAAATTATTTTAATGAACAATGGCGGAAAAGCTATCGCTACTCTTTTATTCAAAATTATACTTTTCCCTCCTACAAATTTTATGGAGAGCATATTACTAAAATTGGAGCCGAAATAGATTATATTTCCTATTCAGGAGAATCTAAAAATTTTCCAGTGTATGTTTTAAGAAAGAATGGTTCTATAAGTAGAAAAATACTTTTTTCAGGTTTTGGAGCTCTGGGAGAAGCCACAACAGAATTAACTACATTCATCCAAGATAATTGGAGCATAAATCCTCAATTGACTCTTGACTTAGGATTGCGATTAGATAAAAATTTCCTTTTAAATGGTTTAAATCCTCAACCAAGAATTGCATTCGTTTACCTCCCTTTCAATAATAAATCCACTTTAATAAGAGGCGGTTTAGGTCTATTTTATGATAAATTCCCATTAAATGCTGCTGATTTTCTTTCTTTTCAAAAAAGAACAGAATATTATTATCCGAATGATGAAAGCTCTTATAGCATCACTTATGAACCCATTATAATGACTCCTCTAAAAAATCCTTATAATCTCGCTTATAATATAGAATTAGACCAGGAAATTCATAAAAATTTGTTCTTGAGAATTAACTATACAGACAAGAAAGGAAGAAATATATTGATAGTTGAACCAGAATACAACTCTTCTAACAATGCATATTTAACTTTAAGCAATAGAGGAAAATCTGAATATCATTCTTTAGAATTATCAACAAGATATGAATTTAAAAATAATTTCATAATAATTTCATACATTCACTCTATTTCAAAAGGAGATTTAAATGATTTTAATCGCTTCTTCGGGTATTTACAAGAACCAATAATAAGACCTAATTATTATTCTTATCTTCCTTTTGATAATCCTAATAGATTTTTAATTTGGGGTATATTCCATCTGCCGTTAGAAATAATTTTTACTCCTGTTTTTGAATACCATACAGGATTCCCCTTCTCTGCTCTTGATGAAAATCAAAATTATATAGGGAAAATAAATGAATATCGCTTCCCAGCTCTTAAAGAATTTAATATAAGAATAACGAAGGATTTTAAAATAAAAAATTATACCGCTCAATTAGGAGTAAAAATATTTAATCTTTTTAATACCTTCAATCCACGCGATGTAAATCAAAATTTATCTTCACCTAACTTTGGTAAATTTTATAACAACATTTTACCGAGGCAAATTAGAGGGGTATTAGAGATTCTTTTTTAAATCTTTCCAAGATGCGAATAGCTGAATAGGTCTCTATTCATCTATTGCCCTATTTATTAGCTCGCCTAAAGATGCTCATGACGCTTCGTAAATCAATTTTACTGGTAAAATTTAAAATAAGATGGGTAAAAATTCGCATTTCATAATTTTATCTAAATTTAAAATTTCGTCTAAATCATAGAAAACAAATAATATTTGGGATGGCATCAATATTGACTTGTAGCTGGATTTAATTTTTAAATTAAGGAGGTTAAATATGTTAAGGTCCAAAAAATTATTATCTTCGCTATTAGTGCTGTTGTTTCCAGTAATTCTGTTGATGTTGCTAATGTTATCAAATTCCAAAAAATTGCTTGGACAAGAGACTGAAAAAGGATATGTTGGAATTGAGCAATGCGCCGTATGTCATGAAGATATAGTAAATGCTTTTAAAGAAACATTGCATGGTAAAAAGGGCTTTGAAAAGAAATCAGACAAAGCTTGCGAGACATGTCATGGACCGGGAGAAGCTCATGTTCAGAGCGGAGGAGAAAAAGACAAAATTAAATCATTTGCTAATCTAACTAAAGAAGAGAAGAATAAAACCTGTTTACAGTGTCATGAAAATGGAAGTAAAATTTATTGGGTAGGAAGCACACATGATTCTCGAGGTTTGACTTGCTTGAATTGTCATAGCGTGCATAACCCCAAAAGCGCAAAATCACAATTAGTCAAAATAAATTCAACGGAGCTTTGTTTTACTTGTCATAAGCAAAAGCAATCTCAGTTTTATCGTGCTTCTCATCATCCTGTCAGAGAAGGAAAGATGAGTTGTGATGATTGTCATAATCCACATGGAACCACGAATGAGAATTTAATTTCAGCTTCTTCAATTCCTGAATTATGCTATAATTGCCATGCTGAGAAAAGAGGTCCTTTCATGTGGGAACATGTTCCTGTAAGGGAAAATTGCACTATTTGTCATGAGCCACATGGAACCAATCATCAAAAAATGGTTAACACTAAGCAACCATTCTTATGCCAACGATGTCATTCAGATACAAGGCATCCGGGAACCCTCTACGATCAAAATTCGGTTCTACTCAATATCAATAGAATAGCAAATCGCTCTTGCACTAATTGTCATTCTTCTATTCATGGTTCAAATCATCCATCCGGTCATACATTCTTAAGATAAGGAGGGATAAATATGAAAAATTTATTTTTGAATAAATTAATGATTATCGGTTTTTTATTTCTAATACTTAATACTGCACTAACAGCTGAAGACAAAAAAGACGAAAAAATAAAAATAAAAGGAAAGGTAGTAATTGGCGGAGAAGCTGTTAATAAGCAAGAGAAATCTTCAAAATTTTACGAATATAGAGATTTTCCGGAAGGTTTTTTAGGACAATTCATAAACATAAATATAGAGAAAGGGGATAAATATCTTATCTTTACCGGAAGTAAGATTAGGCAATTTGATTCACACTATACATTTTCTTTAGGCGATTATGGAAAATATAAGGTAGATTTCATTTTTGATAGAATTCCTCATCGCTTCAGTTTTGAAGGAAGAACCCTTTATGTAGAAACAGTGTCGGGACAGTATAGCCTATCAGATAGAATACAAATAGATGCAGAAAATGCAGGTGGAGCAGCTTATGCTTATCCAATAATTTCGGATTTCCTGAAAGGAGCTTATCCAATAGATCTACAGTTAGAAAGAAATAAAGCAATTGTCAATTTCCATTATAATATATCAGCGCCTATGAATTTTAATATGAGCATTTCTCATGAAAAAAGAGAAGGGACTAGACCAATTGGAGCTTCCTTCGGATTTAATTTTGCCAATGAAATTGCTGAACCTATAGATTATCGGACAATTAATTTTGATGCGAATGCTGAATATTCAAAAGATTGGGGAACAGTTCGGGCAGGTTATTATTTATCATCTTTTGATAACAATATTCAGACATTAACTTGGGATAATTATTATAGAATAAATGATAGGACATATCCAGGAGCTTATGTAGCTGGAGATGCAACTTCTAAAGGAAGAATGGCATTACCACCTTCAAATTTAGCGCATAAAATCTACTTGAACAGTTCAATAAAGATATTTAAGTCAGCACGATTGAATGCGTCATTTTCTTATGGTCTCTTTACTCAAGATGAAAACTTGCTTCCTTATACTATTAATGCAGCTTTAGTTTCAGTGTACCCTGGTGCATTGAATCCTCCTGCTAATACTGCAAATGCTAAAGCTAATATTGCATCTTTTGATATTAGCTTTACCACCAAGCTTGTCAATAATGTTCATCTGAATACAGGAATTAACTATTATAATTTTGATGATAAAACAAAAGTATTAAATTTGCCCGGATATTCACGATTTGACGCTGTTTGGGAAGAAGAGCCTCTTACAATAGAACCTTACTCTTTTAATCCATTTAAATATTATGCTGACATAAGATTCAATTTGCCTAAAAATTGTTCATTAAAAGCAGGATATTCATATTATTCTATTTCAAGAACTTTAGGTGAAGAAGATGAAGGAAGCAGTAAAGAAAATACTTTTTCTCTTTCTTTTGATAGCATCCCAAACGAATATTTAAATTTGAGATTTAGTTATAATCATGGCAGCAGAGAATTTAGTGGCGAAGAATTTCCTTACATTCCCGGTTTTAGATTCCTAAGGTATTTTCAGGCAGACAGGACAAGAGATGCTGTTAATTTCTTGTTCGGTATTTCCCCAACTGATAAATTTGATATTTCATTTTCTTATATGCTTGGAAAAGATGATTATACAAAATCGGATTATGGATTGAAGTCCAGCGATTTTGCTATGTATGGAATAGATATAGGCTATAACATTTCGGAAAAATCTTTCATCTATGGATTCTTTTATAATGAACAATACAAGTCAGAGCAAGCTTCGCGACAATCAGGAGCTATATTCTCAACTGACCCTCTAAATGATTGGTACGCCTATCCAAAAGATAAAGTAAATACAGTAGGAATAGGTTTTAATGCTCCAATAAGTAAAGAGAAGCTAAGCTTGAATTGTCATTATTCATATTCTAAAGTTAAGGGCGAAGCAAATCTCTTTTCTCCTCCAGGTGGTACTCCCGATATAGCAAAACAATTTGAAAAAGGATTAGACAATACTACATTGAATTCTGTCAAAGCTAAATTGACTTGGAAATTAAATTCTAATTTCTCAACGGCTTTTGCTTATTGGTATGAGCAATATGATTTTGATGATATAGTAAGAACGAAAATGAAAGCAGATTCTCAAGGCTCAGGTGGTGGCATTTATCTTGGCGCTTTAGAACCCTCTTATAAATACCATGTTGCTTTTATCAATTTCATTTACAATTGGTAAAATATCATAGGTTAATTTTTTAAGCCACAGAAGGACACAGAAATTTTGATTTCTAAATAAGCAACAGATTACAGAAAAATAAAAGAAAAAATTTTCTGTGAGATTCTGTGAAATTCTGTGGCTAAAATTCTGAGATAG